>PFUG01000356.1 GCA_002789955.1 Deltaproteobacteria bacterium CG_4_9_14_3_um_filter_63_12
GTACACCAAGAGGCTCTTGGACCTCCAGCGCGATTGCCAAATGGAAGACCTCGGCCGGGTCGACCACTTTCTAAATTTTGTCTATTGGCGCGCGTCCGACGATTTGAAATCGTAGGCCATCTGTGCGCCCAGAGACCCAAGGAGATCCCAGGAAGGCCGATCTGAGCCCTTGCACCTCTCCGCCCGCCTCGGTGTGCCCCCTGGGTGGTGAAGGGCACGTATGGATCTGCTGGTGGCTCTGAAGGTGGTCCAGACCAGCTCTAATAAGGTACAGGCAGCACCCTATTGCTTTGCACTCGTGTAGCTGTACATCGGAGTGCCGTAGGTCACCCACTTCATCCGGGGCCGAGGGGTGGGCGAGGTGGCTTTGTCGGCAAACGAGTACCGCACTGCTCAGCGCTTGGGGAACGACTATTGGCTGTATGTGGTCTTCGACTGCGCTTCGACTCCGACCTTGCAGCTTATCCGCAACCCGTCGAGATTGGGCTGGGAGCCAGTCGTTCGAGTGGAGCAGTACCATGTGACGGCGAAGGCCATTCTGGAGGCAACGCGTGAGTGAGGTTCAGCGGTACCCAAAGCGCTTGATCGAGTTTGACCTACCTTTGAGGATGATCTCAGAAAATGCGCGCCGCGAAAAGTCCACGAGCACCATTACTGGTCTGCATCTCTGGTGGGCCCGTCGACCGCTCGCTGCCTGTCGCGCAGTAGTTTGCGCTTCGCTTTGGTTCGACCCCGCAGATGCGCTTTGCCCTCCGAAGTTTCGTATTGCAGCTGCCATCATCCTTGAGGAGTTCATTGCAAACGCAACACGCGGCAACCTTGGACTCGCTGAGACCTGCGGGCCGAGTTGGCGGAGGTGGCTGGGGTTCGATGCCGCGCAGCTGCACAACAACTCCGCAGTACTCCGAGAGGCGCTACTGTTGTTTCTGGGGCAGTTCTCGTCGACCCGAGCATCGCTACACTCGACGTTTGTACAATGTGCGCGACGACTAACAAGGGCTGCACATCCAGACGGAACCAGCGGTTGGCCTATCGTGTTCGACCCATTTGCAGGCGGCGGGTCGATTCCACTTGAAGCGCTGCGGGCTGGAGCATCAGTCATCGCTGGAGATGTCAATCCAGTAGCTCTCCTAATCAACGACGTCCTCATCGCGCGGGCTCCTCGTCTAGGACAAGCACTTCGCGAACATGTGCTCCAATCCGCTCGAAAAATGTCAGAAAAGCTGAATGCGCAGTTGGCGGCGCTCTTTCCAGGACCCGAGGGACGCATCCCGCTCGCCTATCTCTGGGCCCGAACCATCTTGTCGGAAGCACCTGGCTCGAACACCATCCCAACAGAGATTCCATTGATGCGGTCGCTGTGGCTGTCGAAGCGGCCAGGAAACCGAACAGCGTTGCGTTGGGTCCGTGACGCGAACAACGAGATTGTCTGTGACAAGGTCGATGCCCTTCTGAGCGATGGGACCTGCTTTCCAGTGTTGCGTCCGCGCTTGGAAATCTTTCACCCTGCCTCAGCAGCAGATGTGGAGGCAGGGACCTCTGCGGGTGGCGGCGCGACTTGCCCAGTTACTGGTTTCACGACGCCAAAAGCACGTGTGCGCGCGCAGCTGATACCGCGGAAGGGCGGCACTCGCGATGCCCGTCTGCTCGTGGTCGTCACACGACCACAGGCTGGCTCTGGACGAGAGTTTCATTTGCCGAGCGATGCCGACTTCGCTGCACTTCGAGCCGCCAACGACCAGTTTGGGCAAATACGGAACCCTGTCATCGAGTTGCTCCCCGTCGGCCGGGTCTGGAAGAACAACCCATTTCGCGTCCACAACTATGGAATGACCTCGTGGGGCCATCTATTTACGCAGCGTCAACATGTTGTGTTGACGCTATTAGCGAACGAAGTAGCCGAACTCGGGACCGAGTTGGAGGCCGTCCAGGCCGTGCTCGCCCTCACTGTCGCTCGTCTGGCCGACTATCTGAATTCAGGCTGTTGCTGGAATCCGACTGGCGAAAAACTTCAGCATTTGTTCTGTCGGCAAGCTGTTCCGATGGTTTGGGATTTCTGCGAGGCAAATCCTGTTGGCGGGTCTGTGGGAGACTGGCTGAAAATGGTGGAGGGGGCGTGCAATGCACTGGAGTTCGTCCCAGCGGCTGAGGCGAATTCGGAAGTACTCTACGCATCAGCTGCGGACTGTCCTTTGCCAAACGATAGTGTTGAAGCGGTGATTACCGATCCACCTTACTACGACGCCGTGCCGTACGCAGACCTGTCCGAATTTTTCTATGTCTGGCTTCGGCGTTGTGCTCCATGGGGAAGGGCTCAGTGGTTTGCATCGCAAACGGTCGACCGTGGTCCTGAAATCGTCTTCGATGAGAACCGCCAGAAGGACAATGAATTCTATGTTGATTCCATGACGTCCGCGTTACGAGAGGCCCGCAGAGTCACAAAGCCCAATGGCATCGGAGTCGTGGTCTTTGCCCACAAGTCCACTGCTGGATGGGAAGCCCTGTTGCAAGCCGTGCTGGACGCTGGATGGGTCGTGACCGCATCATGGCCAATCGACACCGAGCTATCTACTCGCGTGCGTGCAATGAACTCAGCTGTTCTTGCTTCCTCCGTCCACCTCGTGTGCCGCCCCCGTGAGAACTCCGACGGCTCTCTGCGCACGGACGAAGTAGGCAACTGGCGGTCTGTCCTTGCCGAACTACCAGTACGCATTCACGAGTGGATGCCTCGCCTCGCAGAGGAGGGGGTGGTAGGCGCTGACGCCATCTTTGCGTGCCTTGGGCCCGCGCTCGAAATCTTCTCTCGATATTCTAGGGTGGAGAAGGCCAGCGGTGAGGTCGTGGGCTTGCGAGAGTACCTTGAGCTGGTGTGGGCTGCTGTCGCACGAGAGGCGCTCGCAACGGTCTTGGGTGAGGCAGACGCAGGAGAGCTAGAACCCGATGCAAGACTGACCGTGATTTGGCTGTGGACGGTGGGAGGCGGCAAGGGCGAAGGTGGCTCTGACTCAGCCGTTGACGACGAAGAAGCTGGTTCTGAGGATGAAGGCGAGGAGACCACTTCGTCTCCCAAGTCGCTTGGCGGCTGGGTGCTAGAGTTTGATGCCGCGCGAAAGATCGCGCAGGGTCTTGGAGCGCGCCTTGAAGAACTGACGCAAGTAGTCGAGGTGAAGGGTAGCACAGCCCGTCTGCTTCCCGCTGCGGACCGGGCGGCGCACCTCTTTGGTAAGTCCGAGGGTGTACCAACGGCGAGGAAGGCGCCTAAGAAACGGCAGCTTTCTCTCTTCGCCGAAATCCAAGAAGCTGAGCAAGTTCAGGGCTGGGGAGAGGTTAGCGCGCCCAAGGCAGGGACCACGACTCTGGACCGCGTACACCAGGCGATGCTGCTGTTTGCTTCAGGGCGAGGTGATGCCATGAAACGCTTCCTGGTCGAAGAGGGAGTTGGTCGCCAAGCGCCCTTCTGGAAGCTGGCCCAGTCTTTGTCAGCTCTGTATCCGACTGGGTCGGATGAGAAGCGCTGGGTAGATGGCGTGCTGGCCCGAAAGAAGGGGTTGGGGTTCTGAGGTGAGGCCTCGCTAAGCAGCGCCCTCAACAGTGGCCAGATTGAACCTTGTGTCGCAGGCGGAGAGTAAGCATGAAGCCCTGGTACAAAGTCGTTACCCCGCGCGAAGACCTACGCGACGGCAAGCCACTTGATGCCTCTGAGTTCGCCGTTCACCTGGACCATGTTCGCGATGGGCGGGCTCCAGCGGTCTACCAGAACCCTGCGGAGTTCTTTGACCGCACCTACCTCACAAAGAACCTGCGTGAGCTGGCAATGCAGGTCGTGCGCCGCTTGTCGGGGGTCAGGGTTGAGACCTCGGCGATCTTCAACCTCTCCACCCAGTTCGGTGGAGGCAAAACCCACGCCCTGACGCTGCTTTACCACCTTGCCCAGCACGGGGAAGCAGCCAAGCACTGGACGGGTGTCAACAGCATCCTGCGGGATACAGGTCTGACGATCCTTCCAACCGCTGCAACCGCTGTTTTCGTTGGCACGGAGTTCGACTCGATCACGGGACGCGGAGGCACTGACGGCACGCCAAACCGTAAGACCCCTTGGGGCGAGGTCGCTTTTCAGCTTGGTGGAGTAGAAGCGTACGAGCTTGTTTCCGAACACGAACGCCTGCTGACCGCGCCAGGTGGAGACGTCATCGAGAAGATGCTGCCTGTTGGCAAGCCCGCGCTCATCCTCTTCGATGAACTCATGAACTATGTCGCCCGCACGAGGAAGAGCGGGCTAGCGGCACAGCTCTATACCTTCCTGCACAACCTCTGTGAGGTTGCCCGCGCCCGCGACAACCTAGTCATCGCGGTCTCAATACCAGCCTCAGAGCTGGAAATGACGGCAGACGATCAATCGGACTTTGAACGTTTCAAGAAGATGCTTGATCGCCTAGGAAAGGCGATGGTCATGTCCGCTGAAGGCGAAACCTCGGAGATCATTCGTCGTAGGTTGTTCGAGTGGAACGGCCTATCAAAGGAAGCACAGGCAACTGTGGATGCGGTGTCGACTTGGATGATCGCCAACAAAGAGGAACTGCCTCGCTGGTTCCCCGCTGAGCATGCACGCGAAGCTCTCCAAGCCTCCTATCCGTTCCATCCTTCGTTGTTGTCGGTGTTCGAGCGTAAATGGCAAAGCCTGCCCCGCTTCCAAAGAACCCGTGGTGTGCTCCGCCTCTTAGCGCTTTGGGTAGCAAAGGCATATGCGGACGGCTTCGCTGGTGCCCACAAGGATCCGCTCATCTCCTTAGGAACGGCACCACTCTATGACCCAGACTTTCGCTCAGCTCTCTTCGAGCAACTTGGAGAGAGTCGACTCGAAGGAGCGGTAACGACGGACATTGACGGGAACAATCATGCCCATGCAGTGAGGCTAGACGCCGATGCCCTTCCAGACGTGAAAAAGGCTCGCTTGCACCGCAAGGTCGCTACGACCATCCTATTCGAATCGAACGGCGGGCAACAGCGTGCCTATGCCTCGCGTCCCGAGATTCGTCTTGCAGTCGCTGAGCCTGGCGTTGAAATCGACAGCGTTGATCAATGTGTTGAACGGCTCTGCGAGCATTGCTACTTCCTGGTACCTGAGACGGCAGGCTATCACTTTAGTTTTCAGCCAAACCTCAACAAGCTGCTCGCAGATCGGCGCGCGAGTGTGGTGGCGTCAGCTGTGGACGAAAGGGTCAAGGGGGAAATCCAGAGAGTCTTTGGGCTCGGGGGGGCTGGAGTCAAGCGGACGTTCTTCCCCCACAGGAGCAACGATATCCCCGACCAGGCCGAGCTTACTGTAGTCGTGCTCGGACCCGAAACCCCAGCGTCGGACCCCGCTACTCGCGCCTTGATGACGGCTTTCACTACCGAGAACGGTGCCTCTTCCAGAACCTTCAAGAGTGCCCTCATCTGGGTGGCGTCGGACACTTCAGGCAGCTTGCAGGATGATGCCCGAAGGCTCATCGCGTGGGAGGACATTGAGGCAGACGCTGACGAACTCAAACTCGACGACAAACAACGAATCCAACTTGCAGAGCATAAGAAGCGGGCTGCAAGAGACCTGCTTGAATCAGTATGGCGGACCTACAAATACGTGTTCCTGCTCGCCGAGGACAACTCGCTGCAAAAGATCGATTTGGGGCTCGTACACTCAAGCGCAGCGGCCTCTCCTGTCGATTTGATTCTCCAGCGACTCAAGGTTGGGGACATGGTGGTTGACGGCGTTTCCCCCAATCTGCTGCTTCGGTATTGGCCTCCCGCTCTGCCCGAGTGGGCTACAAAGTTCGTTCGTGACGCTTTCTATGCGTCTCCCAAATTTCCCCGACTTCTCAAGAGCCAGGCTGTACGCGAAACCATCGCCAAAGGTGTCTCGGGGAAGATGATCGCGTACGTCGGAAAGAGGTCGGATGGGAGCTACGAGCCGTTCTGGTTTGGCAGGCCCACCGAGCCAGAGGAGATCGAGCTTAACGATAGCGTGTTCATCATCACTGCCGAGCAAGCCGAGGCGGATCAGAAGAAGCTGGAGATGGCTGCCCAACCAACGCCTCGGTGCGACGACGATGGACATGGGGGAAACGATATCCCGATTCCTTTGCGCGGACCTCAGCAGCACGATGCAGGCGACAACGCCACTTCTTCAGCAGATATGGGTTCTAGGGCTCCTCAGCCAGGACAGCTCTCTTTCAACGAGGTAAACAGCATCAAGTGGATGGGAGAGATACCAGCGCAAAAGTGGATGAACTTCTACACGCGGGTTCTGTCGCGCTTCGCCACAGGCACTGGCATGCAACTCACCCTCACTGTAACCATCACCCCGCCTGGCGGCATCGAGGCGACCAAGCTGAACGAGGTGCGAACGGCTCTCCGTGAGCTGGGACTCTGTGAGGATCTTTGGGTGGAGCCGAAGGACTGAATTCTTGGGGACGGCGACACGCCCAAACGTCTCCAAGCACGGAGGTCCCTCGCTGTGTTTGCGGTTCTTCCTGCGCAGAACCTCAGTGTACATACATCCAGCATGGCGAAAGGGCCATCGTTGAAGAGCACAGAGGTACGCATGAAAGGCCTTTTAGCGACCATAGCGTTGCGGCGGGTGCTCAGTTGGTACTTCCGCGAGGTCTACGGCCATCACGAGGGTCCAGGCGTGCTGCCGTTCTACTGCGACCCAACGCGGGTTGGCACGTTCGCTATCGAGCCTGGTGAACTCGTTGTTGGTGGTGACGATGCGGTGTTTCGGCTGTTCGTCACCTTGTCGATGTACCAGGCGCTGCGCGACGTGGTGATCATGCGGCGGCAGCTAGCAATGCCTCTCTCCTCAATGAGGGTGCTTGCCGATGCTCAGTTCCTGCACCAGTCCGTCATGGCGAATCTTTGCTCTGCGCTTCGCACGGGAAAGACCTTTGAAGCTGATTGTGACGTCAGCAAACGAGCGGGCATTGTAGACTGCGGCATGTGGGCCAGCGCTTCCTGCCATGTCAAGGACGCAACCCGCGCCTTCAACCGCATGGGCGACATGGGCAAGTTGCCAACCTCAGCTTGGCTGCGCTTCTGGAAAGACGGGGCGTTGGAAAAGCTGCTTGCGAAGGTCCACAGCGAGGAGGCTTCTCCATTGAAGCGAGCAGACCTGCTGGTCCAACGGTTTGCGCAGGTGCATAGGGTGGGGCGCAAGCTTGCCACCATGTTCGTTAGCGCGCTCTCCACGCCCGCTCTTAGCCCTGGGTTGACCCCTTGGTTTCCTGAGATCGACGGGAATGGTCTTGTAGTGGTCGACACCAACGTCGCAAGAGCTGTGGATGCGTTTCGCCCAGTAGGGGCCGCGAAGAGCTATGAGGCACGCGTGCAATGGCTCGTTGGCCAGGCTAGGAAGATCGACCTGCGGGAGTTCGAGCCCATGGTGCCCAGCTACTCGCCTAGGCTCGTGCAGCAGGCGCTCTATGCGTTTGGCTCGAAGTCAAACAGGCACGAACGTGGAGACAGGTGCTCCGCGATGAGAGGAGAGTGTGGAGAGTGTGTGCCGAGTGTCTGCCCGTTTGGGCGGTCACGAAGAATGGGAGAACGCTGAGTTGTAGACAGCGACCCCAAAGCGCGCCCAATCGGTGAAAGTCGCGGTCGCAGCGTAGTTCGCCTCCTCGTCGATGGCAGTCGAAAACGAAGAAAGGGCGTGTTTGTCCAAGACAAGCGAGCCCCCCACCGCCGACGCCGAAGCAGCCAGGCTGCGCTCAGCATAACGGGGTTGTTGGCCCAGCAACACGGGGTTGTTGGCCGCAGCAAGGGCGACGCCCAGGGATACGTTGATCTCGACAGACAATCGGCTCTAGCCAGGTCAAGTCGACTACCTACGACCAGCGCACAGGAGGACGGCTTGGCCAGGTGTAGAGAAAAGACCCTAGCCACTCCTGGCTCGAACCCAGCTCGAACCGGGCGAGCGCTGCAGCGCGTGAGGCGAGCCGAAAGACTGACTGACAACCGACCGGAGCTGACGCTCAGGCGCGCTCTCTGGGCTGCGGGGCTTCGCTACCGAAAGAACGTCCGTGGTCTTCCCGGCCATCCCGGTATGTATTTCTTGGGCCGCGCGTCGCTGTCTTCTGTGACGGCGACTTCTGGCACGGGATTGAACCAGCGACTTCCGCCGTGTGAAGCTTCTGCACCGTGGAAAATCAGATCGTTACAGAACACAGGCGACATCACGGTTTCCGTCATCACTCTCGCTCTTTCCCTTTGAATGTCGGAATGCTGCAGCGTCCACCAGCGTCCCCGCCTTGTAGTGGTCCGCTGTAGTGCCCCGAAGGGGCGGGTGTAGTGCCCCAGATTGGTCACGGGCCGGGCCAGATCACCCCGTCCAAAAGGGACCATAGTTCCTCGCCCTGTAGGCAAGGAACGCCTTGCCTCAGACGCTTGTCGACCCGGTCGGCGACAAGCTCAACCGTTCGCCAATGACGGTCCAGCATTCTCTCCGTCGCAATCAACCGCTCCGCTACCCAAGGCTTCCAACCACGTCTACTGCGAACCAACCGCAACACTTCTCCCCCGTCTTCGAGTTTCTCGAATAGCTGGTTCTGATCTGTCCCCAAGTAGCGTTCGGCGTTTTCCGCAAGCTCCACCGCTGTGGTGCCGAGCGGCATCCGCTCCGACTCCAGATTGCGTAGCGAAAGCCTGCCGCTGGGCAGACCGAGGTAGCGCCTTGCAGCAGCCTCTCCTGCCATCAGCCGCTCAACATTTGCTTGCACGGGAGCGCGCTTTTTATCCCAGGGGTCGATTCCCGTTGCGCCAGCGAGCACCCCTTCGTACGGTACAAAGCGGATATGCATCGGACGGAAGCCAAGCAGGTTCCACACGACCGCATGGCCGACCTCATGGTGGACCACCGCCGAGTTCCAATCAGCTTTCTCCAGAATGCAAAACGGGGATGTTGCCTCTGTCACACCGAGGACGCCTAGGAGTCTCTTGATCATCATCTTGGCCGAAGCTGGGCAAATGAGACACGCTGGGCTTCGGACACGAGGCGAAAAAGAGCCCCGCCGCCATCGAAGCTCCATGGCCTGCCTTCCTCTACCAGCTCAAGACGCTGTTCATCATGGCGGTAGAGCAGCTCGTTGGCGACCCGTCCCGTGGCCGTCTTGTAGGTAAGCTCAATCGTCTCGGAGCCAAACCACACAACGCTGACCACGCTCACCAGACCGTCAGGTAACACCCCACGGACAGCGGCGTTGGGTCGAAGGTCTTCAAGCTTGGTCATCGCTCCTGCCTTCTCAGCGCCACCGAGGGCGCGTAAGTCTGCAGGATAGTCCAGGCAGTGGCTTTGGGGGAAGGGGCTGGCAAAGCGGCGAGGCGGAGGTTGTATAGACTGCTCACAGGGAGTTCTTGCGGCAGAGTGTTCGTCGAGGAAGCCCTCTATAAGATCCCCAGCGCCTCATCCATGCCCTCCGCCTGCCAATCCCTACCCTCGGGTGGGGAATCGGCCTTGGAGGGCTGCATCAGAGGCCCAGTCCCATTGTGAAGTGGCGATTCTCAGCTAGGGAACGGTCCTGACTGGACGAAAACCAATATCGTACTTCCTATCCCGACTTCCCTCCCACGTGCGGCTAGCTGAGCGGAGGAAACCCTCAATACTAATGACGTTGCCACCGCGACAGACTCTCCCGGTGTAAGGAACAGAAGTCGGTTCGGGAGGGCCGACCGGGTCGATAACGTCCTGTGGTCTGGCCTCAAAGTAGTCCCACACCCACTCGGTGACATTGCCTAGCATGTCACTCAGGCCCCATGCATTCGGCCTCTTGCCTCCCACTCGGTGAGTTACGTACTCAGAGTTGCACAAGCACCAACCAATCATCGGTAGCGTTTGGTCTTCACACTCTGAACCCGAAGGGTCACCTGCATACGTCGTTGAGGTTGTACCTGCGCGTGCAGCCCACTCCCACTCGGCTTCTGTTGGCAATCGATACCCCAGGCAACCAGGGCCCGCAAAAGTCACCGATACGCACGAGTACTGGTTCCAGCAGTGCCCCCGTCCCTCGTCACAGCCGGACCCCGGTAGGCCGCTACACTCCGACAACGCATAGCACTCCGGCAGGCCTTTGAGCCTGGACAAGGCGTTGGCGAATGCTAGTGCGTCCCACCAGCTGACTCTTTCAACAGGACAATCGTCACCGCACGTTGCGAAGTACGATGGAGTCGAATCCATTACCTCCCGCCACTCTCCTTGAGTGACCTCGGTTCGCTTCATCGCGTAGGAGCGCGACAACACCACGGTATGTTGTTCCTCGTATTCTCGGTACCGGCCTATCTCGGTTTCGGGCGACCCCATCAAAAACGTGCCTGAAGGGATGAGGGAGTAGCCAGGATACACCTCCTCCCCCGGAGCGTAGCAAATACCCTCGACGCAGGATGCGCCCCTAAAGCATCGTGAGCCGCAGCTCGCCCCGTCGCCAAAGAGGTCAGTTCCTGCTGTGTCGGGCTCGCTGAGGTAGTGATCCGTGCAGCCCCAAAGGCTTCCCAACAGCGCCACCGAAGCGACGAAAGCCGCCGCAGTCCTTACCAACCCCTGGTGTGAAGCGATCAGATTGCTCATGAGGTCCCCTCGCCGCAAAGTGTATCGCTGACCCAAACACAAGCAAAGCCGCGCTTCGGGGGGACCTGGCTTGTGGGCGCTGATAATAGCAGCCGTCGGTGGGAACCGTCATCCCACCGCCGGTGAAATGCGCGGGAGCGTCGGGCGTCTCAGCCTAGAGGGTCGGGTCAAAGGAGAAGTAGACTGGTCGCTCTCTATTGGACTCCAGCTGTGTCCAGTGGTCTGCACGACGTTGACGGTCCCGTGCGCTCGTGTCTACGGTCTCGCTTCCTGGATTCTGAGGAGGAACCATGAAGGTCATCATTGGATTTGTTGTCATTCTTCTGGCGGCTAGCTGCGCTGAAGACACACCAGTCACGCCAACTGCGGACGTGTTGCAGGCACAACCGGAATGTCCAGACGGTGACCAGACGGTCCAGATCATAGCGCCCAACTTCGGGATAGGCTTCGCATTCGAGATTGACGTGTACGAGGCTTCACGCTTCGACGCCACGGCAAGTAGTGAGGGCATCGGCAGCGAAGTCGCGTGTTCAATTAGTGGTGTGCTGCCATGGACGGAAGTCACTTTCTCCGAAGCATCTGCTGCATGCCAGGCCGCCGGAAAAAGACTTTGCACCAGCGACGAGTGGTCAGCGGCCTGCGGTTCAATTGGCCTCGAATACAAGTTCCCCTACGGAAGAAGCTACGATGCCACGGCCTGCAGGACAGAGAGTGTTGCTTCGAGTGCTACTGGAAGTCTGTCCACATGCATGACCGCTGTCAATGGCATCATGGACATGAGCGGGAACCTGCGTGAGTGGCTCGACGCATCAGGTCTGGCAGGCGGTGCATTCGCCGATTCTGAACCCGAGCTGACCTGTACGAGCGTCCTACAGGCGAATGATAGTCGGCCGCCTGACCCCGGAGACGGGTTTCGCTGCTGCAGGACGTTGTCTGACTACAACTGAGTGAGGATGGGGATGTGGCGCGGAGCTTGGAAAGGCAGTGCGTTGTGCTGAGATCTGGGGGAAGTATGCAGACGCCTTTCGGGAAATGGCTTCAAAACGCTCAGGTGCCTAGCGATGCTGCCGCGCTGTTCGAGGAGGCGTGTGTTTGTTTTGGGGTAGGTGCCCATCGGGCAGCGCTCTTGCTCAGCTACATGGCCTGGGGCACAACGCTACGTACGCGACTGTTGAGTGCCACATGTCCAGCTGCGATGCTGCAAGGACAGTGGGACAACATCCACAAACAATTGCGCGATGATGACACCTGGGATTCGCAGGTCTTTGACACTACCCAACAGAAGAAAGGAACGCCCATCTTCTTGGTGTCAGACAGCCTGCGTCAGCAGGTTGTGTATTGGAAGGACCGCAGGAACGACTGTGCACATGCAAAGGACAACGCAATCGCGGCAGCCCACGTGGAGGCTTTCTGGTTGTTCATCCAGAGCAACCTTGGGAAGTTTGTGCCAAACGGAAGCAAGGAAGACCTATGGCAGCGCTTTGCCCGTCACTACGACCCAAACCTTACTGCTCCAGGAACACCTGTCGACCCGATTGTGGCTCTTGTTCCTTCCGCTGTTCCCTCGGCAGAATTGCCAGCATTTATTAAGGAGCTTGTCCGCCCCTTCACGGGCGATAACACCTTCTTCGGCAGCTACTATCCGCTGTCTGACATGTTGGAGGGCATGCTTCGGCTCTCGGTTGACTCCCTGCATGAGGCAATTGTCTCGACTCTTGCAGACAGTCCAGAGTTGTTGGCGGAGTTCCTACGGTTCAAACCCCACCGAACTGCTTTTTGGCATGGGCATCCAACACTTGTCAGGCGACTG
>PFUG01000163.1 GCA_002789955.1 Deltaproteobacteria bacterium CG_4_9_14_3_um_filter_63_12
AGGGGCACTCGACGAGGCATTGGTTGGCGATGCACTCATTGCCAGCCGGGCAGCAAGTGGCTGGCTGACCGCAGAGCGTCCCGCCGATGCACTTGTCGTTGGCGTCACTGTCGTCCCCGTCGGTGTCGAGGTCGACGTCGGTGGTTTCCGCGTCCGAGAGGTCGTTCGCGTCGTTCGCGTCGTTGGTGTCTGGGAGTTCGCCGTCGGGTAGGTCGGCGACCAGGTCGGGGACTGCGTCGGCGGTGTCGAGCCCAACGTCGACGTTGGTCGTGTCCAGCGTGCCATCCGTCTCGCCGTCCGCTCCCGTCGTCGCGTCCTGTGTGTCGAGTGGCTGCGTCTTCGAGCCCGAGTCGTCGCAGGCTGCCAGCAGCACACTCGTGAGGAGAACAAAGAGGAGGGTTGGCAACAGAGCAACAGAAGGTGGGGTGGACAAGGGAGGCTCCTGGACATTCAAGGGGGGCGGCCGATGCCGCCGAGGATTGCCTGACCTAATCTAGCAGTCCCTGTCCCACCCAATCAATGCTTGCTCGCCCGTTGCTGCGGCTGTCCACGTCGAAGAGTGAGGTGTCTGTGGTTTTGGGGGCTTGCGAGTCCAGAGACCGACGCGGGGAACCGACGCCCGCGCCGGACGACCACCACCAAGCCCCCGATTGCTGAGCGGAAAGATTGTCGTCGAGCTGCAAGTCCTGCAACGACGGCGCTGACCGCGAGTGTTGGAAGTACAGTAGAAGACAAGCTGCGAGCTCACTTCTGGGCCGATTTGCATTTCCCTAGCGCCGCCGGCCGAGGTTCGGTATGAACTGCACCGCAAACGAGCGAACTCTGGGGGACAGAACGCTCGTAGGAACCGAGCAGACTCGCATCGAGCCAGCCCTGTGCCAAGTAGCGCGCAATTCCGGACCAGTGATTTCCGACCATGTCCGAACCACACACAGACTCAGCGAGAGGCGGCGCCGACTCGGCGGCGGCGACCCTCATCGATGCCCGGAAGAACGCCCAGCGGGCGGCTCGCAGCAACCCCGTGACGCAAGTGGCCAAGCTGGCCGCGACTCCGACGGGGCTGCTGATCGCCATCCCTCTCCTGGTGCTTTTGGTCGGCGCGATCGTGGCGGTCAACAGCTACCTTAACATGCGCGGAAGCATCGCGGAGATGGGCGCCGTCTACTTCGCCGAGGTGACCCGAGCGGCCGCCGAGCAGACCAAGACCTGTTTGGACCAAGCTCCAGATCTCCTTGAGCGTTTGGCCATGGAGGTCCAGAGGGATTCCACCCTCAGCGCTCAGACGCTGGGTCCTGCGCTCGCTCCGATCTTGGCTTCTCACAAGGGGGTCTCCTGGCTCAGTGTCAGCGAACCGGATGGGCATTTCGTGGGAGTGCTCGTCGAAGACGACGGAACCATCCGGGTCAACGAGTCGTGGGCCGACAAAGAGAGGCTGCAGCGCTTTGTCATGGAAGATGGCCGCCCAATCCTGCTGATGAGCGAGAAGACGTCATACGACCCTCGCAAGCGACCATTCTACGCGCTGGCGTTGTCCGCGGAGGGCATTCAGTGGACCGCCCCTTACGTCTTCTTTAACCTTGGTCTGCCCGGGATTTCAGCGACGCGGGCTCTATACGATGCCGACGGGAAGCTGCTCGGCGTGCTGACGGTCGATTTCGACCTGCAGACGCTGTCGATGTTCGTTGCCGGTCTTCGGGATGTCGAGGCGGCGACGCTCTTTCTCTACGATGACCAATCCCTCCTGCTCGCCCACTCCAGCCTGGCGCTCGTCGCCGAGCGGGGACGCGGGGATGAAGGGGCGTTGATCCGAGCCCAAGACTACCCGGACGAAGGACTGCGTGCCTTTCTCGAGGCAGTAGCTGCCTTGCCTGATGAGAGCTCCGATCAGACGGGACCCGTTCGTTTCGAGGTCTCTGGCGAGCCCTACCTCGGCAGCCGAAGTGTCTTCAAGACTTTGCTCGGCACCCGCTGGACCGTGGGCGCGGTCGTGCGTGAGGAGGTGTTGATGGGCGATGTACGCCAGAGCAACACTCAGTCTATCCTGATCACCATCCTTGGGCTGCTCATCGCAGGGGTCATTGCCGGTGTGTTCGCGCGTCGTGTCTCGTTGATGCGACGCTCGGCGATGCAGGCCACCGTCGACGCGGCCGATGCCCGACGAGAGGCCTTGGAGTTGGGCAGCTACCGGCTCGTCCGCAAGCTCGGACAAGGCGGGATGGGCGAGGTCTGGGAAGCCGAGCACCGAATGCTCGCACGCCCAGTCGCCATCAAGATCGTCAAGCGCTCGGTCCTCGCCTTGGACAGCGAGGGCTCGGAGCATGTCCTCGAGCGCTTCCGCCGGGAGGCACAAGCCAGCGCACGTCTACACAGTCGAAACACCATCGAAATCTTCGATTTCGGCGTCAACGACGAGGGCATGTTCTACTACGTCATGGAGCTGCTCCACGGCGTGGACCTGCACAGCCTCGTCGCGACCATGGGTCCGCTGCCTGCAGCGCGGGTCGTGTACCTCTTGCGGCAGGTCTGCGAGTCCTTGCGGGAGGCTCACCGTGTGGGGTTGGTGCATCGAGACATCAAACCTGCCAACCTCTACCTCGCCCGTTGCGGCCTGGACTTGGATGTCGTCAAGGTCTTGGATTTTGGCCTGGTGACGACGCACCAACCGTCGCAAACGAACGCAGACGAGCCGCGCTTGACCGAACCCTTGTCCCTCACCGGCACTCCCGGCTACATGGCGCCCGAAGCCGCCCGAGGAGAGGCCGCGACTCCCGCCGCCGACATCTACTCCGTTGGCTGTGTCGCCTACTGGTTGTTGACTGGCCGGACTCTCTTCGACGACGAGAACACCATTACGCTGATCCTCAAGCACCAGAACGAGCCTGCGCTCCACTTGGACACTCTCGTGGCGGGTCTCCCTGACGGTCTCTCGAGGCTGGTCATGTCTTGTCTCGAGAAGCATCCAGAGATGCGGCCCCGCTCCTGCGACGAGCTTCGCGATCGACTCGATGAGATCGCCCTCGCCTGTCCTTGGACCACAGAGGACATGGAGCAGTGGTGGGACTCGTTCGACGGGGCTACAGCGGACTCCGCTGCGGTCGTCGAGACGCTCGGAAACTTCACACTGCACAAGCGAAGCCTGTAATTGTGCCCTCATCGAGAAATTTGTACCGAATCGTCGCTCGCCGAGTGAACCGACCTGCGAATTCTGACGTACAGCTGTCGGCTCTCGCAGGGGAGACAATAAACCGTTCAAATCTAGTCAGTTACAATACACCGCAAACAATTATCGATGTAAACTTTTACAGTTTCGGCCGAGTTGGGTTCGGTGTTTCTTCACATTGCTGACTGAAGAACAGCGCTCACAACATATTTGGGGAGGGAAAGTGAGGTCAACGACGCTTGTCTTATTTTGTGTGCTCGCTTCGTCGTTCGCGGGACCCAAGGTCTTCGCCCAGAGCCTCGATGAGGCGACGGAGTCACGCATCGTTGCTCTCGAGGCCGAGCATGCGGCGCTCAGAGCCGGAAAGAACGACGTGGAGCTTGCTGCGCTGAAGGAGCAGGTCATGGCATTGGAGGCGGCGCTGCAGGAGGCGAGCGACCCTGAAGCGCTGGCGGTCATCCGCGAAGACCTCGAGGTCGTGAGGGAGGATCTCGACGATCGGACGGACTCCATCTGGGACGAAATGGGCCGGCGCAACCTCCTCTCTGGCTACATGACCTCTTATTTCGCGAAGCAGAAGGACGACACACCATACTTTCGAATGGTGAAGGCCAATTTATTGATCAATGGTCAGATGCACTCGGCGCTGCGGTTCTTTGGCGAGATCGAGTTCGAGAACGCGGCGGCGGTGGGTGAGGGGCGCGGTGTAGTCAAGCTCGAGCAGGGGTATGCTGAGCTCAAGTTCAATCAATACCTTGGCCTGCGCATGGGAGCGGTCCTGGTGCCCTTCGGATACTACAATTTGCTCCACGAGGAGTGGCGGTATGCGTTCACGAAGCGTCCGTTGGTCAACGAGTTCCTCCTGCCCTCCACCTACTCGGACGTCGGTGCGGGCTTCTTCGGCGCGCTATATAGCGGCGAGGACCTCCACATCTCCTACGACCTCGTGGCGATCAACGGGCTCAACGGTGACTTTGTCTCGAACATCGGCGCCAAAGGGCTGCGCAGTTCTCGCCCCGCCTTCGACGCCGACAACAACGCCGCCAAGTCGGTGGTGGGCCGCTTGGCTATTGGCATCACCGAGATGGTACAGCTTGGTCTGAGCGGGTATTGGGGAATCTACGAAAATGACAGCGCCAGCGACAAGGCGAACGGCAACAAGGCACTCGCCATGTTCGGGCTCGACGTGTTATTCGAGTACGAGGGCTTCAACTTCCGAACCGAGGGGGTCGCCATCCTCGTCGATACGGACAAGGGGCTCGTCACCATCGACGATGGGGATTCCACGACCCTCGATGCACTGGTAGTCCCTAATAGCATGCTCGGTGTGGTTGCGGAGACCGAGTACCGGTTCTTCCCGGCATTCCTCAAGGACACCTTCCTGGGGGTCTTCGAGGATCCGAAGTTCTTCGTCGCGGCCCGCTTCAACTACATCGCTCATCAGTACGAAGAGGGACTGCGGGCCGAGGGCGACAACGCTGAAGAGATGGAGGTCACTGGGAGCTTGGGGTATCGCCCGGTCTTCCGGTCTGCCATTCGCTTTGAGTTCAGCAAGGGATTCCTCGGCGACCTCGGTCTCGGTGAAGACTGGCGGTTCATCTCCTCGTTTGCGTTGGGTTACTAGCGCGGTGTGGCCCTTGGCTCAGAGGACGTAGAGCACAATCGTGGCGAGCACGAAGACGACCAGCAAGGAGACGAACATCAACAGCAGCGGCATGCGCGACTGGGCGATGGGAGTCGGGCCGATGATGTGCTGATGGTCGACGAGGGGCCGCGGCGCTGCGACGATCGGCGTCTTCAGAAGTGTTTTGGCGTCGGGAAACACAGCGCTATCGCCCGTCCGAATCTGGTTCTGCTGCGCAGAAGGAGGCGGCGCGAGGGGCGCGACGATGTCGTGCTCAGATGCGTCGGCGAAGAACAACTGGAGTTGGAACTCAGCGCTCGGCCCCGTGACCTTACCGTTCTCAGCCTTGACGACCTCGAACCCGGAGTTCGAGGGGAAGAGCCCCATCACCCCAAGGGGCTCGATGATGGTCTTCAGGGCGTCGAAGTTCTCTCCGGTCCCGACGCCACCTGGCTTCTCGTCGTCGAGGATGGGGAGCAGAATCTCGAGAGCCTGTGCCATCTCTCGAGCCGAGGCGAATCGGTGTGCGGGGTTCTTCCTCGTCGATTTATAGATCACCTCGGCAAGGGGCTCCGGAACCGACTCTGGAAGCTCTGGGAAGGGCTTCGTCAGATGACCGAACAGGACCTGAAGAGGGGAGTCGGCGTGGTATGGAACGCGCGCCGCACAGAGCGCGAAGAGCAGGCAACCAAGGCTGTAGACGTCGCTCCTACCGTCGAGCTCCTCACCTTTTGCCTGCTCGGGGCTCATGTACTCTGGGGTCCCACAAACGGTTCCGGTTTGGGTGATGAGCGTCACGGCATCGCCTTTCACGCCGATCTTCGCGATGCCGAAGTCCAGCACCTTGACCATCTCAAAGGTCTCGGAGGACTCGAGCAGGACGACGTTTTCGGGCTTGAGATCGCGGTGGATGATCCCTTTGTCGTGCGCCTCCTGGAGGCAACGCGCGATAGTCGCGCCGATCCACGCCACCAGCGCCGGGCTGAGCGCTCCATTGGCGTTGAGCAGCTGCGAGAGGTTGCGGCCCTCGAGCCATTCCATCACCAGATACATCAAGCCGTCTGGGTTGGTCCCATAGCTCAATAGACGCACCGTGTTGGGGTGCTGGAGCTGGCTGATCGTCCAGGCCTCGCGGCCAAAGCGCTTTACCGCCGAGGGCTCGTCGTTGAGAAACGCACGCATGACCTTGAGTGCAACCGAGCGCGAGGTCTCGATGTCGCGCGCTCGGTAGATGAACCCCATCCCACCGGAGGCGACGAACTCCGCGATCTCGTATTTGGAGTCGAAGACCACCCCCGGCGCCAACTCACCGGCGGGATCGGCAGACGCTTCCAAATTTGAATCCGCAGACACCACAGCACTGGCTCCATTCGAAAGCACGTCGCCGACCCAATCCGCGAGGCGGCCGCGTCTTGAGACTACGCCCTAACCCTTCTCTCTCTCAAGCCGCTCTTGGCGGACTGCTCAGTCTTTTTCGAGGTCAATGGCGACAGTCTTGTTGGAAAGCGCAAAGATGGGCCGAGTCTGGGTGCGATACCCAGCCAACTCCACGCTCACGATCACCTTCCTTCCTTCTCGTATCGTTACGACACAGGGAGACCTGCAGCTCTGACCTTCGATGGTCAGCAGCGCTCCTGGGGGCTTGGTTTCGAACGTCACGTCCACCTTCGTGCGAGCCCGCACCTCGTTCAAAGGGGTCTCATCGCTCGTCGGCGCCCCGACCTCCTCGGGCAGCGCGACCTCCTCAGGCAGCGCGACCTCCTCGGGCAGCGCGACCTCGTCGCTCTTTGGCGTTTGCACGGACCATCCTTTGGCTGGGCCGTCGCCAAAGGGGCTCGTGGTGGATGGATTCGTGGTCAGCTCGGCCCGGTTGAGCAGCACAGATTCCGTCGGGATCGAATCGAATCCCAGCTGCCTAGCAATCTCGAGCATCGCCAAGGCCCCGCCGAGATCCAAGGCCGACGGAGTCGCGGTAGGGATCGCTTTGACGGTCTCACAGAACGTCTCAGCCTGCTGATCCTGGTGGGTGCACCCGAGCATCACCTCCTCGTTGTCCCCCCACCAGACACAGCTCTCGACCGCGTCCGAGTGTTTCGCCAGCCATTCCACGTTGCAGGCGGACTCGCTGTAGCTGGTCAGGGCTCCCGGCAGCTTGCTCATGATGAACTGCGCCGCGGTGACCGCGAAGATGGCTGCCCCCACGGCCAAGGCGATGATCGGGACGAGGCACCCCACGGCGCGTTGGCTGCCTCGTCGGTTCATCGGTCGCTGGTGCACGGGAACTTGCTGGCGATTCGCGGCCTGCCGCCGGTAGACCACCGCAGGAGCCAGCTTGTGACGCTCGGTTTGCACGGCGTCGTCGAGCACTTCGACGCGGATCTGCCCTTGCTCGGCCACCTTTTGCCGGTAGAAGTCGTAGCCCACGTCATTGAGACGAGCGAGGTAGGGCACCAACACTTGCGCCCTTTTCTCGCCCTCGACCGCGAGCCAACCGTCGATTCGAGCCTCGATCTCCGGAATGGTCATTTCGCTGGCGCTGATGTGCCGAGCCGAACGGTCCACCACCTCGGGGGGCGCGAACGAAGCCAACATCTCGGCGGCACTCTGGAAGCGCGCGCTCGGCGCTCTTTGCAGTGCACCCTCGAGCGTCGAGCGGATGTTCTCGCCCACGCCGATCAACCGGCCCTCGAGGACGATCTTGCCGCTCTCGTCCGTCAGCTCCTCAGGCTCTAAGTGCGTCGACACGAACGCCAACGACAACGCGGCGCTGTAGAGGTCCAGACTCGGGCTGACCTCGCCTTCGCGCTGCTCTGGAGCGGCGTAGGCAGAGCTCCCGGGGCTCGTCAGATAGGCATCAGCGCCCGCAGGCGACAGGCTCGCCACCGAGTCGAAGTCCACGATCACCGGACTCCAACTCTCCTCGCTGCGAAACATGATGTTCGAAGGACGAATGTCGCGATGGATGAGCGGTGGGACCAGCGAATGGAGGTACTGCACCCCTTCGAGCAGCTCGCGAAACAGCCGCTCGAACGAAGGAAGGTCGACGTGTCGCCCGCCTTTGACGCGCTCCTCGAGCGTGTCATCGGCGAGCAGCTCGCGCACAAAGTAGATGCGGCCGTAGGCGTCTTGCGAGCAGTGATACACCTTGGGAAGGCAGGGATGATCGAGCCCGCGCAGCAGCTTCGAAGCGCGCTCGAATTCGTCCCCGCTGCCCCAGTCCGTGGCGCTGAGCGGGATGATCTTCACCGCGACTGGCAACCCGTCGCTGAGGCGTTTGCCTTCGTAGACCAAACCTCCGCCTCGACCGCGAAGCGAGATGAGCTGGAACTGGCCAGCGATCACCAACGTTCCCGAACACTCGCTGCACAGGTCACGCACCGGTGTGGTGGCTTCACAATGGGGGCAGATGAGGCTCATAGCTCCTCTCTTTGGTTTGAAACGGTCCCCAACCTACGACCAAATCGTGCCCGTTGCCAGGGAGAAGCCATCGCGCGTGCGGACGCCGCGGCTCGATGATCGGGCTGCGAGGCCGGGTGGAAGAGAAGCCATCGCGCGTGCGGACGCCGCTGGCTCGCGTCGAGCCGGCTCGGTTCCGAGTAACGCGCGAAATCCTACGATTCTCGATTCTCGGACTTCGCCTACGACTCACAGGTCGCCGCTTGCTTGCCGAGAGGCAGAGCCCCACTATCCTATCGTTCGAGGAGCCGCGACACGACCGGCAACGCGCCGTTCCAAACACAACGGAGAACGATCTTGAGCTGCGAATCCATTGCTTCCCTACTCGCCGAGCCGATGGCAGGAACAGCCCCAGAGAGCATGGACGCCTGGGTCGCCTTCGAGCTGCGAGGGAAATGGGCCAGCAAAGCCGTCGAGTCGTTGCCGGACGCCGAGCGCAAAGCCTTGAAAGGACTCGCCGGCGAGCGAGCTGTGCGCATCGTAGGCATAAAGTCCGAGGGACGGGCACACGGGACCCAGCCCTTGGTCATGTTCCGAGCCGACGCCAACTTGCGCGCGCCGAGTCTCAGTGAGTGGACGCTCGATGAGTGGAGCGGCTTGCTCGGCCTGCTGCCCTCCCCTACCCCGCGGACCAAACCCCTCTTCTTGGTGTGCACCCACGGGAAACGCGATGTGTGCTGCGCCCGCGAGGGGTGGCCCATCTACGAGCGCTTTGTCGAGCGCCTCGAGCACGACGAGGTCTGGCAATCGACCCACCTTGGAGGTCACCGCTTCGCGCCCAACGTGCTCGTCTTGCCCGCAGGCATCCTCTACGGACGAGTGACTCTCGACGACGTCGACCCGCTGCTCGAAGCGACCCGCCAAGGCCGCTTCTTCGACCTCGACAAGGTCCGGGGCCGTTGCAGCCTACCCGCTGTGGTGCAGTTCGCCGAAGTCGCCCTGCGCAAGGTGCTCGGCATGCTGTCGATCGGCGCGTTGGAGAGCTGGTCGCTCGTCCAAAGCTCCCAAGAAAAAGCCCTCGTTGAGCTTCTCCTCGACCAGGAACGATGGCACGTCGAGATCGCTATCGGCAAGGCGACCGAGGCGCGGCAGACCTCTTGCGACAAGCCGGAACTCAGCCGACCGACGACCTTTGCGCTGCAATCCTGGCGAGCAATCAGAGCTTGAGGATCTGAGCGACCCGTGTCTCGACGTCGTCCAGCGCCGCATCAAGCTCGCTCTCCTCGGACAGGAGGAGGGCTTCGATCCCGCGCTTCAAGCCGGGCAGGTGTTGCTCGGCCAGTTTGGGGTCGACCTGACCGCGGTATTCCAGGATCTGCGCCGACATTTCGTTGAGGCGCTTGATGAAAGGGGTCCGCTCTGCGGTTCGACAGGCGGCGAGCAGCGCGTTGGCGATGATGTCGGTGCGAATGCGCTCGGTGGTGTTGATGCCGATGGTAATGCTGCGGTGCGAGCCCTCGCCCCGTGTCCCGGCGAGCCAGTCGGCGGCCCGCATTGAGATGTCGAAAGCCTTCCAGGCCCGGAAACGGACGGGATGAGCGACGCTCCAGCACAACAACACGGTCTGAGTGTCTGGGCGAGCCCGGGCGAGCCTCAGCAACTCTGTCGCTGCGTCGATGTCTCCTTGGCGGGTCTTGAGCTTCAGCTCATCGTAGTCCATTCGACACCCATTTTCTTGCCTGAGCCATCAGTGCAAGAACCACCAGAATTGGCACTGCACGAGCCAACCAGTCTCGACACCTTACCCCTTCGACAGCTGCCGGACCACTTTCGAACGAACATCGCTGTGTAGGCAATTCAGGGCTTCAACCCTGTGCCCGAATGAAGTAGCTTGCACCGAAGTCGCGGGGGCCAAGGTCTGGAACCAAGGGCCGATGCTTTGGGAGTCTATCCCACCCAAGACGCTAGAGTGGTTGAACAATGTCGAGTGGCCGTCTTTTCGACGAGAGAACATGGCCCTCACCCCTAAACTTGACTGGTGAGCCATGCATTTCGAGTTCGATGTCGACGTCTTGAATCGCTTCCTTCGCTACGTGAAATACGACACCCAGAGCGACCCTGCGAGCACCACCTTCCCCAGCACCGAAGGCCAACTCGTCCTCCTGCGACAGCTCGCTCACGAGCTCGAGTCAATCGGCGCCTCTGACGTCGACATGGACGAACACGGCTACGTCACCGCGACCATCCCTGCCAACGTGGACGCCGACCGGGTCCCCGTGATCGGGTTCCTGGCGCACGTCGATACTTCTCCCGAGATGTCCGGCCGCAATGTCGTCCCCATCGTCCACCAAGCCTACCAAGGCGGAGACCTCTCGCTCCCTGACGACCCGAACGCAGTGATTCGAGTCTCCGACAACCCACTGTTGAAGGCTCAGCTCGGCAACGACATCGTCACAGCCTCAGGCAAGACCTTGCTCGGCGCCGACAATAAGGCCGGTGTGGCCGAGATCATCGCCGCCACCGAGTACCTCCTCGAGCACACCGAGGTCCCGCACGGCACCATCCGCATCGCCTTCACACCGGACGAGGAGATCGGCCGTGGGACGTTGTACTTCGACATCGAAAAGTTTGGCGCGAAGTACGCCTACACTGTCGACAGTGAGACCGTCGGCCAGCTCGACGCCGAGACGTTCTCGGCCGATGGCGCCTTGGTCACGTTTACGGGCTTCAACACCCACCCCGGCAACGCCTCCGGGAAGATGATCAACGCCATCAAGGTGGCCGCCGACTTCATCAACCGTCTGCCCAAAGACGCCCTCTCGCCCGAGACCACCGCCAATCGCCAAGGGTTCGTCCACCCCATATCCATGAACGCCGGCGTCGAAAAGACCAGCGTCACGTTCATCCTGCGCGACTTCGACGAAAAGGGCCTGAAGGTCAAACGAGAGCTCCTCCAGATGCTCGCCGAAACCTCGGTCGGTCACTTCCCAGGCGCCAAGGTCGACTTCGAGTTCACGGAGCAGTACCGAAACATGCATGACGTGCTCGAGCGTCACCCCATCGTCCTCGAGAACGCGCGAGACGCCATCCGAGAGGCGGGATTGCTGCCTCTCGAAGAGGCGATCCGCGGCGGCACAGACGGCTCCCAGCTCAGCGCGGCAGGGCTCCCGACGCCCAACATTTTCGCCGGTGAGCACAACTACCATTCGCGCTTCGAGTGGGTGTCCGTACAAGACATGGAGAAATCCGTCGAGGTCATCGTTCGCCTAGCCTCCCTCTTCGTCGAGCGCCCCGGGCTCTGAGCCTCGAGCGTCGAGACTCCGCGGTCTCACCAACTTGGCCTACTTCTACAAAGGCAAGACCTACCTCCAGGCATAGAGGCCATGCCCAACGACACCCTGCTCGAGCTCCTGCACCTGAAAGCTCTTCCCCGCGCCGGCTGGGTCCGCGCCGGTGTCGCCGAGCCCGAGTCCGTCGCTTCCCATGCCTGGGGCGTAGCTTGGCTGGTCTTGCTCTGGTGCCCGCCCGAGGTGGACCGAGACCGCGCCATGGCGATGGCCATCGTGCATGACCTTGGCGAGGTGCGGGTCGGCGACATCACGCCGCACGACGGCGTCGCCGCAGCCGACAAGAGCGCCGCCGAGGAGGCCGCCGTGCGCGGCCTCCTAGCGCCGCTGCAGCGGCCAGACCTGGTCGATATCTGGCTCGAGTACGAGGCCGGGGAGAGCGCCTGTGCCCGCTTCGTCAAAGCCTGTGACAAGCTCGACATGGCCCTGCAGGCCATTCGCTATGGCACTCTGCAAGGCTTGGAGCTGCAGGAGTTCATCGACTCGGCCCGGCGGCAGGCGACGGAGCACGGGTTTGGGGCCTTGTTCGAGGAGCTCGTGGGCTGAGGATCCCAGGGCCGTTGGCCGCCCGAAGCGGCGCTTCGTGCGGCATAACTCCCGTATTGCTTCATCCGACTCATAGCTCTGACCAGCCGACTCACGGGTCTGACCAGCCGGTTCACGGTTCGACCAGCCGGTTCAAGGGTCTGACCAGCCGGTTCAAGGGTCTGACCAGCCGGCTCACGGGTCTGACCATCCGTCTCACGGTTCTGAACATCCGTCTCATGGATTCGACCATCCGGCTCACGGATTTGACCATCCGTCTCACGGATT
>PFUG01000542.1 GCA_002789955.1 Deltaproteobacteria bacterium CG_4_9_14_3_um_filter_63_12
CGTTTGGCGCAAGCGTGAGGTCAAGGGGACGCAACTTAGAAATACAATCGCGAACTTATGCAATTAAGCACTAGACTACGTCTGGGACTTCGGCGCCGACGAGAACTACCTCATCATCTCCAGCGACCTCCTCGCCGAACACGGCATCGAGACCTTCGAGATCATGACCGACGCCGCCAGAGAGAACTTCGCCCAGGCCGTGCTCGCCAGCCTCGAAGAGGAAACAGGGCTGCTCGCCAGTCCAGAGGCACTGACGCTGCTGACGAACGTGCGCTCAAGTGGGCTCAAGACTGGGAGCGAGCGCTGGATGCTGCGGCTCACCCAAGAGGACCTACGCCAGCTCTTTGATGACGGCGTCTGGGACGCTTGGCGAGCCGAGAACCTGGGCGAGGGCGGGGATTCTGAGGGAACGACTGCTGCAAACACCGATGGGCTCTCAGGTACGCAGTTGGACACCTACCGTCTGTTCGTCGAGGAGCTCGGGCTCCCATTCCACGACGGCGATGAGCGTGCCATCACCCCTGGGGTGATGCACCTCATCGAGCAAATACATACTAACCCTTATCGTGACGAGATCCTCGATCACCTGCGCAGTGTGGCCCCTCGAGCGACCGACCTCACGACTCAGAACCTCGAGAACGCCCTCAACGACATTGAGGTGGCCGCGGCCGCTACTGACGAGCTTTGGAAATCCGAGAACGACGACGAGGAGCTCACACAGGCCCCGGTCAACAACGAACCGGTCCAAGGCGTGTTCGAAGTCCCCAAGACCCCCGTCTTTGCCAAGCAAGGCGTCGACATCCGTTTCGAGCTGCTGAGCCACAGCGATGTTGCGGTGCAGCCCACCATCAGCGTCGAGTGGCAGATGAAGCTCGATGGCGCGGTGGTCAAGAGCTGGATGGACCAGTACTTCGACGCCAACCGCCCCCTGCAGACCTCCTTCGAGTTTCCAGAGCTCGGCGCCTACGAAGTCGTCGCAGTGGTCCACCACGAGCACTTCAAGCCCGCGGTTTTCCGGGAGCAGATGAAGGTCCTGCCCGCCCTCGAGAGGGCAACCTGGATGGGAATGGAGGTCGGGGAGATCGCAGAGATGCTGCTCGAGCTCAGCGATGGGCTCGTCACCGAGCTGCTCATGTTTCTCTGTGTCGAGGTTCCTGAGATCATCGCGGCGCTGATTCTGTACGTCTTCGCCGTGAACCAAGCCCTGCTGAGCGCGCTGTGCTGGACCATCGAGTGGCTCTACGACCATGCCTCCGAGGGCTGGGACCTGCTCGTCGAGGGCCTAGCCTCGCTCACCGCCGAGGATCTTGGCAGGTTTATTTCGGCGCTGGTTCCCTTGGTCCAGCTGCCAGTCATCGCCGCCCTTCTCGGAGCGTTGCTGCTCGCTGGACAAGACCAACTCGTGCGTGAGGTCCTCGCGTGGATCAACCGAGACACGCTCGAGTACCTCATTTCAGGCGCGACCGATGTGCTCTACCCCATCTTCCTGTGGATCTTGGACGAAGTTTGGCCACAGGGCTTCGGGGTCAGTGGGGCCTTGGGCGTCGGAGCGACGGTAGCGTTCTTCGATGGTGACGTGGACGAGTACGCCCACGCGCTCCGCACCTCCGAGACCGAGCTGACCTACCTCTGCACCCGCACGGGCTCCGTCGGACTCTCGGCGGGTGTGGGCGTCGAGACGCAGCTCGACAAAGGCAAAGCACGCGGCAAGAAGGACACGGGCGTTAACGCGGGCGCGACGGCGGACGCCGGGGCCCACGTCAAAGCCACCGAGCTGCACGAGTTCGTGTTCCCGGTGCTGACCAATCCCAGCGCCTTTGTTGGCTTCCTCGTAGAGCTTGTCGGTCTGACCGAGGTCGTCAATGCGGGGAGCGCCCTCTTTACCTCGCTGGCCGAGCTCAATCCGACGCAGTGGCAAACCCGGCAGAAGCTCGAGCTCGGCGGCGAGTTGACGGGGAGCGCCACGGCGGGCGTCAGGGCGACGACTGGAGGTTCTCAGAAAGAAGCCAAATGGGACCAGACCGAAGGCCGAGGGGACCTGGGTTCACCGAGTTGGTTCCAACGCGCCTTGGGCCTCAACGCAGGCGCCGATGTGTTTGCTCTGTTCGGCCAGGGTGTGGGCATCGAGCTCAACCACGTCAACCGCACGGCCAAGACCGCTGACATGGTGCTCTACGGTGAGGTCAACGCGGTGGTTGAAGCCGCCCTGAACGCGCCGGTCTTGGGCAACCTCATGCGCTTCGTGCCCAATCTTGATGGCGGCGTCGGAGTGCGGTTCAAGTGGCAGGTCACTGACATCGAACAGGAGCCAACCATCGGTGCGGGACCACAGGTCTCCTACTACTTCAAGACGGGCGACCTCGACACCTTCAATGCTGCGGCCACGGATATCGACTTCGAGCTCGACGATCCCACCGCGGTGACCAGCTACCGAGCCTTCATGGACAGCCTCCAAGCGGCGAGAATCCAGCGGCGCTTCCTGCTCGGGACAGGAATTGGCCGCACGTTCAACTTGAACCGCGTCTACCAGGAGAAATTTCAATCGAGGCTGAGTCAAGAGCAGAGAGACTTTGGACTCGACATCAGCGGCTTTGTGGAGCTGCTCATCACGCTCCCCAAGGACTCTGTGCGCGACCTGTTCCAGCAGTTCATGGACCTCGTGCAAGATCCCGCAGAAGCCTTCAGGAGTCTAGAGGCGCTGCTGTCTGGCTCTGTGCAGGAAAGCAACACCGCCGTCGAGGAGATCTACGACATCCTGACCAGCCATCTCGAGTGGGTGAAGCTCCGCGTGGACACCGCACTTGGCGCCTCGGCGAGTGGGAAGGTGGGCGCGGGAGCCAAGGTCCGTGGGCGTGTGAATGCCAGCGCTGGAGTCGTCATGGAGGAGGACATCACCGAGCTCTTCGAGGGTAAGCCCCGCGAGCTCGCCGGGCTGCTCAACGGAGAGCAGGGTTGATGGAGCCGGAGACTCGTCGTCGGGTCTCCTGTTTCGTGTCCTCTCATTCCAACGGGTTCACACGAGAACCGCCCTCCCCTTCCAACCACGCAAACCCTTACAGAATATTGACCTGCGAGCCCTCCCCATCCCTTTTCTGTGCGCGACGACACCCCGCGAGCCGAGCTTCATAGCGCCCAGGCGAACTCGCCTGGGGGTTTTTGTTTACAAGACCCTCGTCGGCCATGCCGGCGGGGGTCTTGTCGATTTCCCCGCGGATTCGCGGGGGTTTGCCTGGAGCGCGGGGCTGACGCCCTGCCCTGTCGGTGCTGTCAGCAAGAGCAGGAGACTCCCGTCTAGGGTCAGAATCTCGGAGGAGACTGAGCATGTTCACGCTCTCTGATGCCGCTGTGTGCACGATATTTGATGGACTGACCATTCGCGCCACGCAGGCGTGTTCATAACCGATGTTTCCTGTTTCCGTTTCCTTCGGGTCTAGAGGGCAGAAGGGATTTGGAAACAGCGGGGGCCGCGTTTCCTGTTTCCGTTTCCCTCGGGTCTAAGTATCTCCGCTCCAACCGGGAGCAGGAGCTGATGCGCAACCTGAACTTCCTCCGCGCGGTCGGAGAGTTCGCCAAGGGCTCGCGCTTCCGCTTCATCGCCGGTGTCCAGGAGAGCCTGTTCGACAACCCGCGCTTCCAGTTCGCGGCCGACAGCTGGCGGCGCGTCAAGGACCGCTTCGAGCAGATGCGCATTGCCCGCGAGGACGTCGCCCACGTCGTCGCCGAGCGACTCCTCAAGAAGGACGCCAAGCAGCAGGCGTTGGTCCGCGAGCACCTGACCAAGTTCGCTTCGCTCTACGGCACGATGAACGAGCGCATGGACGAGTTCGTTCGGCTCTTCCCTGTGCATCCCGCCTATCTCGACACCTTCGAGCGGGTTTACGTCGCCGAGAAGCGCGAGGTGCTCAAGACCCTGAGCGCCGCCATTCGCCGCATGCTCACCGAGACCGTGCCGGCCGACGAGCCCGGGCTCATCGCCTACGACTCGTACTGGCAGAACTTGAAGGACAACCCGTCGTTCCGCTCGGTCCCGGAGATCCGCGACGTCATCGAGAAGGCCGACGTCCTCGAAGCACGCATCCAGCAAGCTTTCACCCGACCGCAGTACCGGCCAGCCGCCCTGCGCATCATCCACGCGCTCTCGGTGCACCGGCTCACGACCAGCGACATCTTCGCTCCCATCGGCGCGACCGCCGAAGAGCTGCGGGACGACCTCTGCGTGCTGCTGCCGTTGCCCGAGCGCGACGCGGAGTTCCTCAAGACGGTCGTCGAGACGGTGCTGCGTGAGATCGTCAAGACGGTGAGCGGGCAGTTCCTCTCGTTCAACCGCGAGAACGGTCAGTACTACCTTGACCTCAAGAAGGACATCGACTTCGACTCGCTGATCGACAAGCGGGCCGAGTCACTGAGCGACTCGCAGCTCGATCGGTACTACTTCGACGGCCTGCGCCGCGTCGTCCTCGAGGACCCGGAGGCGCCGCCCTACGTGTCCGGCTACCGGATTTGGGAGCACGAGCTCGAATGGCGCGAGCGCAAGGCTGGCCGTAGCGGCTACCTCTTCTTCGGCGCGCCGAACGAGCGCTCCACCGCGCAGCCACCCCGCGACTTCTACATCTACTTCATCCAGCCGTTCGAGGCGCCGTACTTCAAGGACGAGCGGAAGTCGGACGAGGTGTTCTTCCGGCTCACCCAGCGCGATGACGAGTTCGATCGAGCGCTCAAGCTCTACGCGGGCGCGCGCGAGCTCGCGGCAACGGCGTCCGGCAGCAACAAGAAGATCTACGACGACAAGGCGCTCGAGCACCTGCGCACGTTGACCCGCTGGCTCCAAGACAAGCTCACGACCGTCTACGAGATCACGCACCAGGGGAAGCCGCGCACCCTCGGCGAGCTGCTCCAGACCCTCTTCGCGCGCGCGCCGTCCCGTGGCGGCGTCCGAGACTACGTCGACGTGGCGGCGGCGGTGTCGCTCTCGACCCACTTCTCCGACACGGCGCCCGACTACCCGATCTTCGACACACCGATCACGCGAGCGAATCGTAGCCAGGCTGCGCAGGACGCCCTCCGGTGGATCGCCGGCAGCGTCAAGAGCAAGCTCGGCGCCTCCGTCCTGGACGCGCTCGAGATGCTCGACGGCGACCAGCTCCGCCCCCGCGAGTCGCGCTACGCCAAGCACGTCATCGAGCAGCTCGGGGCCAAGGGCGAGGGCCAGGTCCTCAATCGGTCGGAGCTGGTGCAGGAGCATGCCGGCATCGAGTACTGGACCCGCTTCCGTCTCGAGCCCGAGTTCCTCGCTGTCGTACTCGCTGGGCTCGTGCATAGCGGCGACGTCGTCCTGAGCATCACCGGCAAGAAGATCGACGCCGGGTCGATCGACCACTTCGCGAAGCTCGCCATGGGCGACGTCGCGCAGTTCAAGCACCTCGAGCGGCCACGGGACCTGCCGCTTGGTGCCCTGCAGGAGCTGTTCGACCTGCTCGGCGTGCCGAAGGGCTTGATCGTCAACCCCGCCAAGCGTGACGACGCCGTGACCCAGCTTCAGGCGAAGGTCGCCGAGCTGGTCAACAAGGTCGTCCTCGCCCACGCGCACGTGTTGGACCTCATCCTCTGGGGCAAGCCGATCCTGTCGGACCAGGAGCAGACCGAGTGGCGCCAGCGTCTCGGTGACCTGAAGCGCTTCCTCGAATCGCTCCAGGCATTCAACACCGCGGGCAAGCTCAAGAGCTTCCCGCACGACGTGCCCACCATCCAGGCACAGCGGCCAGGCTTGGCGCTGGTGCGCGAGGTGGAGGAGCTCGTTGAGCTCGTCCAACAGGTGGGGCCGACGACGTCGTACCTCGGGAAGGCCGAGGCCGTGCTTCAGGCGGGCCACCCCTGGGTCGACCAGATGCGAGAGCGTCGTGGCGAGCTCATGACCAAAATCACGAGCCCCAAGCATCGCGCCGACTCGGGCTTCCAGCGCTCGCTCGGCCAGGCGCTGGCCGAGCTAAAGACCGCCTACCAGGGCGCGTACCTTGGAAGCCACGGCCAAGCACGCCTGGGCGCGACCGACGACCAGCGCAAGGCGCGGCTCGGCCAGGACCCTCGGCTCAAGCAGCTCCAGCAGCTGTCGACCGTCGAGATGATGCCGACACAGCAGCTTCGCGACTACCAGAACGCGCTCTTTGGGTTGAAGACGTGCTTCAGCCTCACCAAGCAGGACCTCGAGGCCGACCCGATCTGCCCCCACTGCGCCTTCCGCCCGGTGGAGGAGCCCTTCACGGGAACCAAGGTCGGCGACCGCATCCCGCAGCTCGATGGCGAACTCGACGAGATGGTTCAGAGCTGGACGAACACGCTGCTCGGCAACCTCCAGGACCCGACGGTGGCCGGCAACATCGAACTTCTCGGGGCCGGCGACGGACGCGACGCCGTCCAGACCTTCCTCGCCGAGAAGGGGCTGCCCGACCCGGTGAGCCCGGCCTTCGTCAAGGCGCTTCAGGAGGTCTTGAGCGGCCTCGAGAAGGTGGTGCTCACCGAGACGCGGCTGCGTTCGGCGCTCACCGAGGGTGGCGTGCCCTGCACGATGGGAGAGCTCAAGGAACGGTTCGAGAGCTTCGTCGCCGACGTCACCAAGGGCAAGGACCCGACGAAGGTGCGCTTCGTCGTGGAGCGCTGATGACTGCAATGCCCGAGACGACTGCCGAACAATGGCCATTGCGCCGTGGGAGCCTCATCTACCCGTCGCCCGTTGCGATCGCGTGCGGTCGTGTGCTCCGTGCACGGAGTGCTGCCGAGCGAGTCAACGCGTGCCTGAAAGCGGCGGAGGTCCTCACCCGCTACCTCGCCGCGGTGGCGGTCGCGTCATTTGCGACGCGAGAGGATGATGCAGAGGCGAAACTCAGCGAGCTGAATGGCAACCTCTCGTTCGGCCATTTCCTGACGACCGTACAGGAAGTGGCGGCGGCCAAGGGGCAGCATCCGGCTTCACCCTTGCTCGCGCAGGGATTCAAGAAGACGAAGCGAAATCAGGACGTACTGCGCGGCAAGACGGACGCCGCGTTGGTGGCGCTGCTCGAGCTGCGCAACGACCTTGGGCACGAGCTACGGAACCTCGACGATGCCAAGGCGGCCGCGATCGAAGCGGCGCGCTCGCCGCTCGCGCAGCTAAGCTAATGGATGCACTGGACGGTGTCGAAGCGCTCCTGTCCAAGCCGCTATTCGTCGTAGAGAACCAGGAGTGGACTCGCGAGGCCCTCGTCGTTCGCCGCCTGCTGCTGATGGGAGAGTCGTCGGACCCCACTCCGCAGTTCATCAAGGTCGGACACGACACGGGGGGAGTCGGGGCCACCGGTACGCCGTACCTCGCGATCAACAAGACGTGCCTGCAGCTTCCGCCCTGGCTGCTCTGGGGGATCGATCACCGCAGGCAGAACTTCGCGCTGCTCTTTCTCGATGCTATCGAGGATGCAAGAGCGCGCTACTGCACGCTCGACGGGAGCGAGCAGCACCAAGGCGACGGGATCGCGGCGACGATCCGAGAAGTCTACTCCGGTGCCCGTAGGCCGTCCGACACGGTCGTGCTGATCGATGGCCGGCACCTCGCGGGCGAGTGGGCCGAGACCCGAAAGCACATTGAAGAGAGCGGACGCCGGCAGGATGGGCTCGTCGATTGGCACGCGTTCGACCCCGCCACGGTCAAGTGGTTCGCCGGACTCTTGGAGCCAGGCGCCGCGGACGCCCACGCGACGATTCGGGAGCGCCTGCTCGACGGGCGATTCCAGGTCGAGCCCGACGAGCTGCGCCAGCTTCGGCTGCTGTTTGGACGCCCCGCTTCCGTCCGGTCCGAGCTTCAGCGAGACGTGCTCGACCTTCGCGTCATCGACCCGACCACGCTGCGACCGTCGCAGCGGGATCTGGTGGAGTCCGCGAACCTCCTCGAGGCCCTGAAACGAGCCATCCGCTTCTTCGCCGCCCAGACCGGCATGGGAGAGGTCGCTCCCGAGGACCTGCGGAAGACCGATGGATCCCTCGACTACATTACCCTCCGAGAGATCTTCGTGAACCAGGCGGTCCACCAAGACTACCGTGACTCGAGCGCGGCGGGTCAGATCGAGATCCATCCGAGCAAGGTGACCGTGTTCAACACGGGGTACTCGCTGGTGGCGCCCGAATAGCTCCTGGATGGCGGGAAGAGTCAGTCCCGCAATCCGCTGATCGCGCGCGCGCTTCGGTCCATTGGCTTTGCGGAGATCGCCGGGTCCGGCATTCGCGCCGTTCACCGTGCGTGCCAGCAGGCCCGGCGGAAGGCCCCGACGTTCGAGAGCGATAGGGCCGCCAACACCTTCGCCCTGACGCTCGACTGGTCTGAAGGTGCCGTGGAGGTCGACACGTACTGGCAGACGCTGGTTGGAGTCCATCGGAGGGGGCGTGGGCGTTCATCAAGGAGCACTTGAACAACGTCCCCGTGTTCGTCGGCCGCTCGAACGAGGGTGAGGTCGTTGCCGAGCGCACGGCGCAGATGCTGCTCGACCGGATGATCGCCTTCCACGTGCAGCGCGGCATCAGCGTGCCGCTCTCCGGCCCCGAATTCCTCCAGGGGCTCTCGCAGCGCTTTCCCGAGCGCGATGGCATGTACTTCTTGCCGGACCAAGTGGCGGAGTACGACCGCAAGCGCACGAGCGTCGGCGCGCTTCGACAGCTCAGCCTCTTCGTCAACGACGAGGCGAGCGCCATCCAGTGGGTGCGCCAGCAGCTCCAGGACAAGCCGCAGAGCTTCCAGGACCTCACGCCGCAGTACATGCGCGAGGTGCAAGCGTGGGCGAAGCATGAGGAGACGGTCGAGCTCAAGGTCATCCTCGACCAGAGCTTCCTCTACTACGACGGCCGCGGGTCTGTGCCGAGCCAGATTCACCGCTACCTCTCGACCAACTTCAAGGACCTTCGCAACCTCGAGAAAGAGGATCCCCGCCTCGTCGAGAAGGCCCGCGACCGTTGGTACGTGCCGGATCCGAATAAGCAGGCCGAGCGCGAGCTCGTTCGCGAGAAGGCGCTCCTCAAGGAGTTCGAGGAGTACAAGACCAGCACCCAGCGCAAGCTCATGGTCTTCCGCACCGAGGCCGTGCGGGCCGGGTTCAAGGGGTGCTGGCAGGAGCGCGAGTACGGCACGATCGTCAAGGTCGCCGAGAGGCTCCCCGAAGCCGTCCTCCAAGAGGACGAGAAGCTGCTCATGTACTACGACAACGCGCTCACGCGCCTCGGAGACGAGTGAGGTCAATCGATGAGCGTGTTGACGGGTGACTGGTGCTACAGCCTCGACCACGATGAGCCCGGCCGGATCATCGCGCTCGAGGCCGTGTGGGGCGAAGAGACCGCTCAGGTCTGGCTCGCCCGGCGCGACGCCGTCGTCCGCCTGCACCTGAGTCGCCTCCAGCCGCTCGCCGAGGCCGTCGCCCCGACGCTTGACTACCTGGGGTACGTGGCCGCGGCCGCCCGCATCCTGGACGCGATGGAGCGCGACGCGCTCATCGCGCCACTCGAGGGCTCCGTCATTCCGCTTCCCCACCAGCTCGACGCGCTGCAGCGCGCGATGTCTGGCGACCGCGTGCGCTACCTGCTCGCGGACGAGGTCGGCCTCGGCAAGACGATCGAGGCCGGGCTCATCCTCCGCGAGCTCAAGGTCCGCGGCCTGGCGAAGCGGATCCTCGTCGTCGCCCCCGCGGGGCTCACGAGCCAGTGGGTCAGCGAGATGCAGAGCCACTTCAACGAGGACTTCCGGCTGGTGCAGCCGGGGAACTTCCCGGCCTGGCGCCAGCTCGCCGGTGTCGACGAGAAGGAGAACCTCTGGCGTCTGCACGACCAGGTGGTGTGCCCGCTCGACTCGATCAAGCCCATGGACGCGCGCCGTGGGTGGTCGCGCGAGCAGGTCGCGAAGTACAACCGCGAGCGCTTTGAAGACCTCGTCTCGGCCGGCTGGGACCTGGTCGTCATCGATGAGGCCCACCGACTCGGGGGCAGCTCGGAGCAGGTCGCACGCTACCGCCTCGGCGAAGCGCTCGCGCAGGCCTCGCCGTACCTGCTGCTGCTGTCGGCGACGCCGCACCAGGGCAAGACGGACGCATTCCGTCGCCTGGTGGCGTTCCTCGACGCCGACGCCCTGCCAGATGACGAGTCGGTTACCCGCGACAACGTCGCGCCCTACGTCATCCGCACCGAGAAGCGTCGGGCCATCGACGCCGACGGGAAGCCCCTGTTCCGGCCGCGCTACACGCAGATCGTGTCGGTCGAGTGGGATGCCTCGCGTGAGGAGCAGCGCGCTCTCTACGAAGCCGTCACCGAGTACGTTCGTGAGGGCTACAACCAAGCACTCCGCGAGAAGAGGACAGCCATCGGCTTCCTCATGATCCTGATGCAGCGCCTCGTCACGTCGAGCACGGCCGCGATCCGCACGGCGCTCGAGCGCCGTCTGGAAGTGCTCGAGCTTCCCTCCGGGCAGCTCTCACTCTTCGGCGAAGACGTCGGCGACGACTGGGTCGAGCTCGACGGCCAGGACCAGATGGAGTCCCTGCTGCAGAACCGCCTCAAGGGCCTGAAGAACGAGCGCGCCGAGGTTGAGCTCCTGCTCTCGGCTGCACGCCGCTGTGAAGCCCGCGCTCCGGACGGCAAGGCGGAGGCTCTGCTCGCCTGGATCCAGAAGCTCCAGCGCGAGGAGAGCGACCCTGCGCTGAAGGCGCTCGTGTTCACCGAGTTCGTGCCAACGCAGACGATGCTCGCCGAGTTCCTGCGGCAGCGCGGCTACACGGTCGTTTGCCTCAATGGTTCGATGGACATCGAGGCCCGGAAGGCGGTCCAGCGCGCCTTCGCCGGCGACGCCCATGTATTGATCTCCACCGACGCCGGCGGCGAGGGGCTCAACCTGCAGTTCTGCCACGTCATCGTGAACTACGACCTGCCGTGGAACCCAATGAAGCTCGAGCAGCGGATTGGGCGCGTGGACCGCATCGGGCAGAAGCACGTCGTCCGTGCCATCAACTTCGCGCTCGAGGACACGGTGGAGCTGCGCGTGCGTGAGGTCCTCGAGGAGAAGCTCCAGCGCATCCTCGAAGAGTTCGGCGTCGACAAGCTGTCCGACGTCCTCGACTCCGAGGAAGGCAGCGTGGACTTCGAGCAGCTCTACGTCGGTGCGGTGCTCTCCCCCGAGGAGGCCGAGGCGCGGGCAGAAGCGTTGGCAGAGTCCATCAGGGCCCGTGCCCGTTCCGCCCGGGAGGGCGCCGCGGTACTTGGCGCGACCGACCAGCTCGACCCATCGGCGGCCCAGAAGGTCGCAGGGCACCAGATGCCCTTCTGGACCGAGCGCATGACGGTCTCGTGGTTGCGGACTCAGGTCGACCGTGGCGCCCAGGTGCAGCCTCGCGGGCAGGGGGTCTACGACCTCGTCTGGCCCGATGGCCGAGAGAACTCCTCGGTATCTTTCAGCCGTGGTGCGGCCGAGGACCCCGGCAAGACGGTCGTGACCATCGAGGACCCGCGCGTCCGAGGTTTGACCACGCGGATTGCGCCGCATGCGCCGGGGCTGCCGGTTGCCCAGCTCATTGTTCCAGGCGTCTCGGACAAGGTAGTCGGGTTCTGGTCGCTCTGGCGGGTTGGCCTGTCGACCTTCGATGGCCGCGAGCAGCGCATCCTTCCGATCTTCGTCACGCTGGAAGGGCAGGTGCTCGGCCCGACGGCGCGCGTCGTTTGGGATCGATTGGTCGAGCTCGCGGATGGGCTCGAAGTGCGCGCCGCGCCGACGCCTGCCGATGCTGCTGCGATCCGCGCCTTCGAGCAGTCCCGCGTCGCAGCCGAGCAGCAGGGCAAGGCACTGTTCAACGAGCTGCTCCAGCGTCATCGCGAGCGAATCGGCCAGGAGCGCCGGAAGATGGCTGTTGCGTTTGCCGCGCGCCGTCGGGCGGTCGAACGGCTCGGACTACCGCAGGTGCGCGACTTCCGCCTTGCTCAGCTCACGCAGGAGGAAGCGTCTTGGCGGCACGACCTCGTGCCGCGAGAGCATGGGCTTCCTGACCTGAGCCCGCTCCTGTTGGTCGCCATCACACGCGTGGAGGGGACGCCATGACCCAGCGAACGGGTGGCTGGCGCGCCCCCATCCTTCAACACTTCAGCGAGGCGAGCGCCAAGGCGGGGCGCCTCACGGTCGTGAGCGACCCTGACGAGCTGTTGACCGAGCCCGGGGTGGTCGAGCGCCTCGCCGAGCGTGGCTTCGAGCTCATCACCTTCGGCGACCCCGTGGGGTTTCGATACGCCTACGAGAGCCGCTTCCGCCAGCACTGGGATCGCGGAGAAGCCACGCATCTGGTCGTCGTCATCCGCACCGATCACGGCGACCTGAGGAGCATCCCCCACGACCTGCTGGAGGAGGCGCGTGAGAGCGGTCGTGTGCTGTCGTTCAGTCTCGTCGACCTGTTCCCGACGTTGGCTCCCAACGTGGTCGACAAGCTGGATCAGCAGCACTTCGATGCGCTGTCACTCGCCGTAGAGAAGGCGAGCCCGGGCAACCTCGGCACGAACGCGACGCGCGACTTCGTCTTGAGGCATGTCTTCGAGATCGCGCCGGAGCTTGTCAAGAAGCCCGCCGACCTGCTCCGTGTTCTTCTTCGTCGCCACTACCGGTCTCAGGTCTTCCCCGCGAGCTTCGACGACCGGTTCATCGAGCTGCTGACGCAAAACAAGGCCTGGCGATCGTGGCCCCTGGAGCGGATCGTACCGAACCGCGAGGCCTTCCTGACCTTCCTTGCGGAGCGTTGGCCCCACTTCCTCGTCGCCAACGGCTTCGAGGTCGTGCCCGGTCGCGAGCCTCCCCAGCCGAGCATCTCCGGGCCGCTCGATCTTCCGTTCGACCACGACGACGTGCGCGTCTACATGGACAACCTCTTCGTCGAGGGGCTCCTCGAGCCAACCCCCGCGGTGCGAGCGGTCGACGACGAGCGGTGGTTCGCCGTCGGGATCGCGGGCTCGCCTGCGTCGAGCTCTGAAGGTCGGTTCTTCCACCTGCTGGACGAGTTGGCTCCGGCCATTCCGAACACTGAGGAGGCCACCTTCCAGCAGTGGCAGGAGTTCGCCCTGCGCTGGGGCACCTGGGTGCGCTTGCGCTGGCAGACCCAACCCGACCGGGATGCCCAAAGCGAGGCAGATGCCGTTGCATTCGTGACGCGCGTACAGGCGGCGTTTTCGACCTGGCTCCTCCGGCGATTCGGACCGATGTCGTCGCTGCCCTACCTACCGCGGCCGGTCCTGGGACACCACGTGCCCCACTACCTCGCTCATCACCTGGGGCAGCCGGGTACGGAGCGCGTCGCGCTGCTCGTGATCGACGGAATGGCCATCGACCAGTGGCGCATCGTCAGAGACGCCATCGACGGCTTCCACATCGATGAGCACGCGATCTTTAGCTGGATCCCGACGCTCACCCAGATCGGACGGCAGGCCATCTTCTCGGGCCGAGTCCCGCTCGAGTTCGCGACGAGCATCGAAGGCACCCACCGTGAGCCGCAACACTGGTCGAACTTCTGGCAGGACCGCGGGCTGCCGGAGCGCGCGATCCGGTACCTGAAACCCCAGGGCAAAAAAGAGTCTTTCGAGCCGCTGGCCGAGGACATCCTGAGCGCGGCGGATGACAAGAGCGTGAGCGTCATCGGCGCCGTCATCGGGCTGATCGACCAGAGCATGCACCAGGTCGGTCTCGGGACGCCGGGCCTCCACGGCCTTGTCGAGGTCTGGGCCAGGACCAAGCAGCTCTCGGGGCTCGTCAGCGCCCTGATTCAGCGAGGCTTCGCCGTGTTCATCACCGCGGACCACGGCAACGTCTTCGGACGGGGTTTCGGAAAGCCGGACGTGGGAGCGACCGCGCAGCAGCGAGGCGAGCGAGCCCACATCTTCCGCAACAAGGACTTCCGCGACAACACGGCGCCGCAGTACCCCGACGCCATCGAGTGGCCGCAGGCCGGTCTCCCCGAGGACTACTTCCCGCTGATCGCGCCATACGGCTCCTGCTTCATGCCGGAGGGCAAGGAGGCAGTCAGCCACGGCGGCATCGCGCTCGAGGAGGTCATGGTGCCCTTCGGCCGCATCTCGGAGGGGCCATGACTCGGCGCTCCAGCATCGGCTTCGACCGGCGCATCGATCTCGCGTGGCTCGACGCGGCCGCCGCTCAAGTGGCGGCGGAGGCCCCGCCCGACGAGATGCGAGCGTACCTTTGGAAATTGCTCGAGGGCGTGCTGAGCGGCGACAAGTTCAACAGCGCCCGGGGTAAGACGGTCACCGTCTTGAATCACATCTGGGGCGAGGTCCCTGATGGCGCCGAGGCTCTTCGGCAGCGCGCCACTTTGCATCTGGCCGGGTGCACTGCCGACGAGAGGCTCGCCCTGCACTGGGCAATGATGGTGGGCACGTATCCGGTGTTCACGGATGTCGCGGCAGCCATCGGTCGCCTCCTGACGCTGCAGGGTAGCTTCACCCTCGCGCACCTGACGCGCCGCCTCGTCGGCACGTGGGGTGAGCGCTCGACCCTCGAGCGCGCTGGGCAACGCATCGTTCGCTCCATGATCCAGTGGGGAGTGCTGCGGGACACCGCAACGCGAGGGATGTACGAAGGCGTACCCCGTCGCAGGAAGGTTGGGCCGGCCGTGGGCACGGTGCTCATCGAGGCGCTGCTCGTCGACGCCGAGGAGGCATCGATCCCGCTCGACCAGCTGATCGGGCATCCTGCGCTCTTCCCCTTCGAGGTCGGCCTGAACGCCAGTCACGTCCGCGACGCCTCCCAGTTCCGAGTGCATCGGCAGGGGCTCGACTCGGACTTCGTGGAATTGCAAGGGGGCAGAGCCTGATGCACAGCGACGCGCGACAACTTCCATGGTTGGTCTGTGGACCGCGCCCTGATGTCGTTTGTGTACCCCCAAGAGAGCGACATCCAGGGGCTGGCTGAGGTGCTCGAATCCTTGGGCTATGCGCCAAGTGAGGAGGCGATGGCGGCGGCGGGGGTGCACTCTGGGGCGTCGAATGGAGGCACGGGCGGCCTCAAGCTCCGACACGAGAACTACCGCGTGATGATCCGTTCGACCGTCGCCGAGATGGAGCGTCATGGCGCCGGGCCGCCGAAGTTCTGCCCCGGAGAGCGCTGTCACGCGGGTTTGGCCGTCGCGGAGGTGTTGCGCAGCTTAGGAAAGTGAGGGGATTGGCTGCTTGAGCGCACGTCTTCTTGCTAACTGCAGGCAATTTCTGCGTGCCGCGCCTGGATCTTTGAGGTCAGGGACCGTTATCTTCGGCTCCTGCGCCGACAAAGCTTGGTGTCAAATAGAATCCAAATGGGGGAGATGATGAGCTGGAGCCGAGACATCCTGTGTGTGTTGGTGCTGATCTGCGTGACTCTCGGGGGACTGAGCACGGGTTGCGAAGAGAAGGCGACCGAGTCCAAGACCGAAGAGCCCCCCAAGAACGTCGATCCTGGCGGGCCGTTCTTCCACCAACAATCGGTGGAGAATCTCGAGGCGTTATTCAACGAGCTCAAGATGGCGGCCGACTCGGACAACTTGGCGCGGGCCGCGATGCTGACTCGTGCCCTTATGCCGGATCGCGCAAGGCTCATGGCGGTGCTGCGCGACGACACCCCCGAGGCGGTGCTCCAGCAGAACCTGGACGACCTCCAGAACCGCTTTCCAGACGACGAGAGCCTGGGCTGGAAGTTCGTCCCGACGCTCAAGTCGGAGTCCACGTTCAAGGTCTCTTTTGCCTCCGCCGAGCTGCTCTGGACTTTTAGGAAGAACACCGCGGCCCAACTCTTCCCCACCGGGATCACCGATGCGGCCAAGTTGCTCTTCAAGCCTGACACCGTCTTCTACATCGTGGAGGCGAAGGAGCCCCGCAGTGAAGAGATGGGGAGCCGGTTCCAGCCCTTCTTCTGGGATGGCAAGCAGTGGACCTACCTGGGCGAAATCTGGCGCTTCGTCCAGGTGCCAGAGGTGATGAATCTGACCCGCGAGGAGTGCTCGGCCATGTTCGACAAGCAGACGATTCACCTGGGCGAGCAGGAGAACAAGGCGGATCGCAAGATGGGACGACTGTTGGGACGCAAGATGGCGACCGAGGGAGTGGATCGGTGCATCAAGAACGGGCTGCCGCGTTCGGTCTACGACTGCCGCATGGCCGCGGCAGACAGCGACGAGTGGACCGCCTGCGATCCCCCTTGGTGAGCGGTCGCGGCTGGACTAGGGCTCGACTTGCGGGTGGGTCACCTCCATCGGTGCCTCCCCGGGCGTGACGCTGACATCTTCACGAGTATCAACGACCAGAACGAGGTTCTCGATCGTCCCGCTGGCACCCCGGCCTGTGCAATATTCCTCGACCGCTTTTGCGGCGCTCGAGCTTGTGGGAATCGAGGTCTGGGTAGCGGGCGGCGTCGTAGAAGGGAACAGGCTTGCGGGATTTCATCGACTCTCCTGCCACGGAAGTTCTGGGAACCGGGGGCTACTTGACTTCTCCGCGCTCGGGATAGACGGGTTCGGCGAGGCCGCCGTCAACGGGGCCTAGGTCTTCACAGGTGACCACGGTCAGCACCAGGTTCTCGACGGTTGCCGTGGCCTGAGTCTCCTGAGTGTAGGAGGCCTCGATGGCGCGCGCGACGGTCGTCTGCATCTTCTCAATGTCCTCGGCGGTCCGCAGCTCGTTGCACGTCGTGCCGGTGCGGATGGCCGTCTGGATGGCTGCCATGATCGTCTCGTTCCCAGTCGAGAACGTCGCAAAGTCCGAGTCGTAGGTCGTGAAGCGCACCTGAAAGGTAACGTACTGCTCGTGCTGAAGATAGACCGTCCCATTGCCTGAGGTCGGCAGCTGCACGGTGAAGTAGTCTGGGGCGTGCATCCCACCAGGCATGGGAACGTCGTCGGGACCGGTCGGCGCTTCCGCGAACACCGCTGCGGGGAGCAGGGCCGCGACCGCGCCCACGCCGAGCGCCCGAAAGAACTGCCGTCGTGGGAGCGTCTTCAACTCAGGATACTTCGCCTCGTCATATTGACGCAGAGGGCTTCGCTGTTTCATGGGGTCACCTGTGCGGGGTGCATCGGTTCGGCGACATCTCCCAGCATGGGAGCGGTGTCTTCACAGGAATTGACGAGCAGGACGAGGTCCGCAACGTCTCCGACTGCCCCTTTCCCTTTGCAGAACGCTTCGATCGCCAGGGTGAGGTCGGTCTCGGCCTTGGCGAGGTCCTCGGCGCTGTCGAGCTGTCCGCAGTTCGCTTTGGCCAGCGTCTCTTGCACGACGAGCAGCAGGGCATCCTGATTCGCAGAGGCATAGTCCCCAAGACTGGCTGCGTAGGTCGAGAAGCGGACCTGGAAAGTGAGGTACTGCTCGCTCTTGAGGTAGACAGAGGCGGTGCCGGTGGTGGGCATGACGAGGGTGGCATAGACCGGCGCGGGCATGTCTCCGCCCATCCCCATCTCCGGGTCGCCGGCATAGGCCACCGAAGTGACCGCCGCGCTGCAGGCTACGACCATTGCCCCCGTCCCGAGCGAACGTAGGAACGTGCGTCGGCTGAGCCGGTGCGCCTCGAGGTCCGGGTATTTGGGGTCGTCATAGTTGCGAAGGGGCCTGCGAGACTTCATCGGTCGACTCCTTTCCGGTTGTTCAGCCGGAGAGGTGAAACGCGCGAGAGGAGGGTTGGATCTACGTCGAAGCGAGTTGGCGCGAGAATAAACTCGTTCGGGCGATCTTTCAACGGGTCTCGCCCTGAGTCGGGTTCACGAATCGGCAACAACACAGGTGTTCCTGCCCCGCAGCCAGTCCACTGGACTCGATTGCCTAGCGGTGTGCGGCGAACTGGAAATTTGAACTCCCTGTCCCGTCCTGACGATCAGAGAATAAAGATCAAGAGGACGCCCATAATCACGACCAAGGCGACCAACGCCCCCATGACGAGGACCAAGGTGCGATCGCTCTCACCGTGCTCCTTGTCGAGGTCAGAGGAGGTGGGCGTGTTGCGTTTGATGGCCGCGGCACTGGGCAACGACCGGGACACTGCGACGGGCCCAGGAGGCGGCTCGATGAGGGCGTCGTCCGAGAGCCAGACGTCGGTGTTGCTCTTCTGCGCCATGTCCGCGAGCATCTGCTGAGCGATGAGCAGAGAGTCCTCTTGCTCGCTGACCTCACGAGGGTCTACTGGGGAGTTGTCCGCAATCTTGGAGAGCATGCGCTGGGCGATCAGGAGAGAGTCCCTTTCGGATTGCGCGTTGGGCTGCTCGGCGGCCATCTGGAAGAGCATCTGCTGAGCGATCATCAGAGAGTCGCGTTGCGCCGCGACCTCCTGTGGCGTCGGTGCCGACTGTCCTGAAACCATGCGGTAGAGCATCCGCTCAGCCACCAACAAAGAGTCGTGCTCTGGCTTGGTCTGGACCGGAAACTCGAACCGTTTGGGCTGAGCTGCCTCTTTTGCCGCCGCCAGTTGGGCGTCACTCCAGCCCACTGGGCGCCCCATCGGGGGCTGCTTCGCTGCCATGCTTCCTCCAAAAAACTCAACGAAACTGCGGCGCTAGAGCCCACAAGGACACTGCGGTGTGATGAGCACGGCGTCGAAAACGAAATCGCCGAGGCGCCCAGTATACGGCGGACGCTCCACCGATGCAGGTTTTTGTGGTTCGACGATCACGAGCGTAGGGACACACGGTGCCTCACCTCGAGCCACTCGGTGTGCACGATCGGCGTTCAGCTCCACTTGACAAGAACGAGCGTCTTCCTTCATACAGCCGAAGTACTCTTTATCAAGAGGGGAAAACTGGACAGCATTAGTCCAAATCGTGGCCCGCTCTTCGCCCCTGCGATGCCCTTGCTCGCATCCAAACCGACTAGAAATCAATACTTTCTCTCTCCCGCAACAGAAAGTCGGAAACCTATTTGCTGATTTGGCCGACAACCCCTTTTCGCTTCGCCCTCGAACCTGGAGGTCCACAATGAAAGTCCTTGCTGAGCTCAAACCGAAATGCTGGCTACTTCTCGCCTTGCTCCTCGTGCTCTCGCCCGCGTGCCTCAGATCCCGCGGCCACGGACTCGACGGAGATGCTGTCGATGCCGAAGACGACGGGACCAATGAGGTCAGCGGTGACGCCTCGACCGAGGTCGACGCCACCGTCGAGACCGAGGTCGACACGAGCGACGTGATCGTCCCCCTTGGAAACACGGGTTGTCCTGCTACCACCGGCGCCAAGCTCAGTGGCGTCGCGCGCATCGAGACCTTGCATCCGACGCCCAGAATCACGGGACCCGACGTTTTGGTGAAATTCCCCTGCGGCCGAGAGCTCGACGATCCCAGCAAGGACACCTGCGGACACGGGCAGATCTTGGTGTGGCTCTGCACCAGCCCCGACTGCAGCGCGGCCTTCGACCCCGTGCGCACCCACATCAACCCCGAAGGTCAGCTCGATCCTCGGCAGACCAGCTTCGACAGCGAGCCCTTCGAGTTCTGCGGCCTGAGCGACGGGACCTACTACCTCCTCCCCATCGTCGACCATGACGGCGACGAGGCCCTGACCGACATGGACTGGACCATGGGCATCAAGAACCTAGGAAGCACCTCCGTCAGCTGGCCCGCGCGCGTCGCTGGCTACGAGGTGAGCGTCGCTGGTGCGGACGTCACGCTCCCCACTGCGTTGGCTTCGAGCAGCGCTCAAGCCTCGCCGGTCGTGGTCAACTACTTCTACTACCGCCATCCGACCCCCATCCGACCGGCCGAGCCGAGCTGGCTCTTCATGACGGCGAGCATGCACCCCGACGTCTCGACGACCGGCGTGGGCGTCCGCGCGCTCGACCTACAGAGTGGCCAAGAATTCGACCAGATCGCGGGCCCGAACCTCGACGCCGCTTCGCTCGCCCTCGACGGCGCACGCTACGAAGGCGACCTCGAGACCCTGGCGCGGGACGACCACACCGTCTTCCTCGGCACAGACCGACACGGCGTCATCCTCTCGGTCGCCCTGTCGCCCACGGGCGCAATCCAGCAGGGACACACCATCGACTTGCGCAACTCCGGCATCACCTTCGGCAGCAGCGACGTCTCTCATCACGCCGCCGTCGGCCGTTCGCCCAACCACGACTGGTTGCTCGTCGCCAATCGCGAGATCGCCGGCAAACCCATGCCTCACCAGCCCCGCAACCCGCTCTTCGCCATCAACATCGACAACCTCGCCACTGCGGACATCACCGACGCCGTGGCGCTCAACAGCATCACCAACCTGCCTCTCGACAAGGTTCGCTTCGACGAAGTCGCCTACTACAACGGCGTCTTCTATGCCGCGGAGACCGGAAAGAACTCACAGGCGCGTCAAGACGGACTCAACCGCTTGTGGGCCTTCAAGCTCACCGACGCTGGGCAGCTCTCGGAACTCAACATCTACGACGGCCCGCTCTACAACGCCGAGGGCGACGTCTCCGAGTGCGGCACCAATCCCCCCTATCGCCGTGCCGGCCTGTGGGTGGGCAGCTTCAACGGCAAAACCCACGCCTTCCTCGGCGGGCTACGGACGGTTTCGGTCTGGAGCTTCACCGGTGACGACCCGGCCGCTGGCCTCCGAATCCAGTCGGGCAGCGGCGTCGACCTCTTCGATCCGCGCCTCGACGACTATTCCGTGGGCTACAGCCTGATGCGACCCAGCCCAGACGGCAACAAGCTCTTCGTGTTCGGCGACTGCAAGAGCCGCTGGCTCGCCTCTCGTCAGCCTGACTACGCGGGCACGGGTGGCACCCAATCGCGACGCCGGGTCGCCGTCTTGGATCTGAGCACCGCCGACGCCGACGGGCTCCCCCCCTTCGACACCGCTTACGGCGACCGCGCCTCGGCTCCCGACGTGGTGCGCGCCAGCCTGAGCGCCACGGACGAAACCCTGAGTCAGAGCATCGTCATGGGCATCGGCATGGATTGCCGCGCCGTCCTTTGGGACATCTACGATGTGTTCGGCTACTCCAACGTCGCTGGCCACACCTTCGGCTCGGACTGCATCATCAACCAGGCCGCGGACGCCGTCATCACCGACAAGGCGATCTACGTCATCGGCGAAGGCTCGCAAGCCTTCGGGACCACAGGCCTCGGCGTCTCCTCTGAGCTCCTGGTGCTCGACCTCGCCTCCGGCCGTGAGGTGCTCGATCCCAACTGGCAATGGTTCTACGAAGGCTCGGCTTTCGAGAACCGCTTCGGCTACTTTGGCCTCACCGTCGGAGAACGCGACACCACCGACACCATCAAGGGCCTATTCCTGGTCGACAAGTAGACAACAGAGCGCGGCTCATGAGGAGGGTCAGGGGAGAGCTCCCCTGGCCCTCTTTCTCGTTGGGTCGCGTGGGCTGCGCGCGTTGTGGCCAGCACGCGCTTCTGTATAGGGTTCAGCCTGTTTTTCCTGCGGTGGGAGCATCGTGAACCAGACCCCCCTGACACCCCTTATCGGACAAGTACGATGCGCATCATCGCGTCGCGTGCATGTTGCTTGGCTCATCGGGCTGCTCGCTCTCTTGGTGCCCGTTGCGTCTTGGTCGCAAGAGACGAGCGACCGCTGGCCGATGAGCGAAGTCGAAGCGCTGCGGCTGGTGCTGGGGGAACACCCGCGCCTAGCCGGTCCGCAGAAGGGAGTCGACGCCGCCCAGAGGTCCGTCGACGGCAGCGACGCCACCCAGCCTTGGCTCTTCTCGGCCTCCGCGGAGTACACGCACCAAGATCGGCCCATCCGCGACGCGTTCAGCCGTGGCATGCAGATTCAGGACTCTTTCGTCTGGTCCGTCGCATTTGCCAAGACCTGGGAGTTCGGACTCGAGCTCGTGCTGGCATTGGACAACACCGTCTCCCGCAGTGAGACGCCGCTCGTCCTGGCCCTCAACGGAGCGGAGGTCAAACAACGTCGGCTGACCGGGCCCTTCAACTTCTCGGTGCTGTCGGCCAGCCTCACACAGCATCTGCTCAAGGGCGCGTCGCAGGTCGTCAATTCGCTCCCACAACAACGCGCAGAGCTGGAGCTCAGCGCAGCACAGCTCGAGGTCGCGCGGCAACGCAACCAAGTTCTCTACGAGGCGCTGACGGCGTACTGGGAGCTGCAACGCGCCGAGGCCGCCCTGGAGCTGCGCCGCAAGAGTGTCGGGTATGTCCGACAGCAGCAGGAGATCGTCGACGAGCTCATCGACGCCGGAACCACCGCGCGCATCGAGGCCGACTTCGTCGAGCAGCAGCTGGTCACCGCTCAGGACGCCGTCGCCCTTGCCGAGCTCTCCCGCGACCTGCGAGAGCTCGAGCTGCGACAAGCCCTCGCCCTCCCGGCCGACGAGCAGATGAAGATCCTGCCCACCACGCCCATGTCCGTTCCAGCCAAACGACAAGAAACCCTCAAAGACATGACGACCGAGGTCATCGAAACCTCGCAGGACCTCCAAGCCGCCCGACAGCGCCTCGCCATGCAGGAGTTGGAAGTGATCCGGTCGGCCGAAGAGACAGAGCCCACCTTGGATCTCACCGCCCGCATCGCCCAGCAGGGTCTCGACGATCAGCTCGGCCTCTCGGACGGCTTCATGCTCGACGCCTACCGGCAGATCGCCCTCATCGAGTTCGGCGCCGTCAGCTTCGGCGCGATCTTCTCCATGCCTTTGGACAACGATTACGCCGAGGCCGCCGCCGAGAGCGCCGAAATCGAATACACCAAGGTCGAGGCCGAGGTGAAGCTTCTGGAAAACCAGACGGCGCTGCGCGTCGCGTCGTCCTACCGTACCCTCGATTCGACCCACAGCCGCTTGGCGCTGCTCGACAAGAGCGTCGACTTGGCGAAGCGCAACCTGGAGACCGGACAGGAACGCTACGCCGCCGGACACATCGCGAGCCTCGAGCTGATGCGGCTGCAGGAGGAGCTCGAGGGGGCGGAGGTCCAGCGACTCAACACCCAAATCGACCTCGTGCTGCGAGACCTCGAACTGGACTCGCTCAGTGGACGCTTGTTGGAACGCTTTGGGGTGGTCGAGCCATAACCTTGCACTCTTGCTCGGAAAACGCAGAGAGGGGAGCCCGCGGGCTCCCCTCTCTGCGTTCGTGCTGCGCGGTGTGCGCTATTTGCTGACGGCGGCGAGTTCTTGGCGCTCGCTGCGCTTGGCGAGGGACTTGAGCAGCGGCATGAACGGCAGACCGGCAACGGTCCCGAGCAGCGCGCCCATAACCAGGAAGAAGAAGAGCGAGGAGACCAGCCCGATGAGCATCCCGCCGCCGGTCACGAGCTTGGCCATCATCGTGGGCTCGACCGGCGTGCCGAAGAGTGAGGCTGTCATCATGAGACCCATGTAGCCGCCGTAGAGCAGTCCAGGAATGGCACCGAGGAAGAGGAAGGCGAGGAAGCCACCGGTGGCGCCAGTGTAGGTCGGGGCGAGGAGCAGGTTTTTCTTGCTGAGTTTCATGGTCGTATCCTTGTTCGTGTGACCCGTGCTCGGGTCGAAGGTGAAAGGGGTGTCGGCCTGCGCGGCGGGGTGTTTGAGCTGGCCTCGTTGCGTCCGACGCCAGAACCTTGTGCACGCCTGATGCCAACTCTATTTATCGTTTATTTACGACAACTTACTAATATTCCGGGCGTCATATTGTCGGGAATTCCGGACGGCAAAGGCGTGTCCGGAGACGCCGACAGGTCGCCGAGAAGAGACGAATAGACAAACGATTTCAAAGACCTATGGTGCATTCCAGGTTTTCGGAAGGCGCATTCCGGTTCTCGGCTCGCTCCATCGCGGCCTGGCAGCGAGTCATGAGTCCCCGCTCCTTGCGTTTCTTTAGGTGAGCCTTTGAAATGCCGTCTCCTTCCTCAAACACACCCCTTCCTCCGACGTGGTGAGCAGATGATCAGCCTGGATTCGAAACTCGAATTGGTGCGGGTTCATTACAGAGGGGCCACGGTGCGTCGCCGCGCGCGCGTGCTCACAGGAAGCGACGGCCGCTTCCCGACGCAAGTCGAGATCGCCGGACTTCCGCTCTCGCTCGACGACTCACGGGTCAGCCTTCGCGCCGACGACGACCGAATCGTCGTCACGGGTGTGCGGGTGAGTTTGCACATCAAACCTCGCAACGAGGTTATCGAAGAGCCCAACACCGAACGTTTGAAAGAGCTCCGTCGAGAGATCGAGGTGCACCAAGCCCGCTCCCGCCAGCTCGAGCTGGAAATCGGGATGTTGGAGTCCATGGAGGTGCCGGAGCGTCCAGAGCCCGAAGAAGGCCAAGCGCCACCGCCTTCGCCCATGACCGCCCGACTCGCCCTCGAGCAGTTCGTCAACTCCTCGGTCGAAGAGCGCCTGGCCACACTCCGTGAGGCCCGGAAAGAGCTGCGCGAGATGCGTGAGGAGCAGGCCGCGATTGAGCGAGCCGTCACCCTGCTCTCCTCCTCGAAGACCGCTCGGGCCGATGAGATCACCAAGATGGTCACGGCCCGTCTGGAGGTCGAAGGCATCGACCTCCCCGATGAGGTCGTCCTCGTGCTCGACTACACCGTGCCTGGCGCACGCTGGGCACCGCAGTACCAGTGTCGCATCTCCAAGCTCGGAACCTCGGCCGAAATCCAGATGCGTGCCGTCGTCTGCCAGGCTAGTGGAGAAGATTGGCGAGGGGTCAAGCTGGAGCTCTCGACCGCAGACCCCGTGCTGTGGACCGATCTGCCCGAGCTGAGCTCGATCCGCATCGGCAAAGCCCAACCTCAACCGGCCGCCATCAAGGGATTCCGCCCAGCGCCTCAGGGTGCCTCTCAGCTCTTCTCCGACTTCGACCGCGACTACGCCGTTGTGCGCCGCGTCGTGCCCTCCCCTGCGGCCTGGACGCCTCCCTATGTGCAGGCGCCTAGCGCGCCCGACCTCGTTGACAGCGCCCCGAGCGTCAACAGGATGAGCGACAAAGGGGGCTATGCCAGAGACCATGAAGCGGAGGAGCTCGACCTGTTGTGCGAGCCCACACCAGATGCGGTCGCCTCCTATGCCCCACCTCCTCCGCCTGCCTACGCGCCGGCCCCGCAAGCGATGCCGGTCCCAATGAAGGAGGCGGCGGTGCCGAGGAGACAGGAGGAGGCCAAGATGAAGAAGTCCGCCCCTCCACGGCCCTCCACGGCACCAGGTGGTGCGGGAATCGGACGCGGCGGAGAAGGTTTCGGCGGCCTCCCTTCCGAGCCGGCCGCTGCGCAGTCCTGGGCCTTCTCCAAACTTCGACTGCGTTCTTTCGACGACGCCCTGCGTGGCAAGCTCAATCCAGTCGATGTCCGCTCCGCCTACCTCGAGGACCTCGGCCGCAGCCACCTGAACGTCGGCTTCGACGTGCTCTCTTTGGTCCAGACCGCCTACTCGAGGGCCCTCGAGGTCCTCCGCCTCGGATTGCCAAGCGGCTCCAGCGACGTTCGCCAAGCCGCGGGCTGGTTCGACTACGCGTACCAGAGCGCCTCCTGCGTCGACATCCCCGCCGACGGAGTCTTCCACTCGGTTCCAGTCGACACCCGCGAAGCCGGCTGCGAGATGGAGTATGTCGTGGTGCCGCGCGAGGATCCCAGCGTCTACCGCGTCGCTTCGCTCCACAACGCCTCGAAAGGCCCGCTCCTGCCCGGCCAGACCGAGGTCTACCTCGGCGGAGAGTTCATCCTCTCCACTCCCCTGCCGACCGTCGCACCAGGAGAGCGATTCCGCCTCGGTCTGGGCGTCGAGCAGGCCATCAAGTGCGCGCGCAACACGCACTTCACAGAGACCCGCAGCGGCTCCGCCGTCGTGGCGACCGCAGAGCTGTGGCACGAGATCGAGATCGAGATCGCCAACAACCTCAAGCGCGAAATCAAGCTGGAGGTCCGCGAACGCATCCCCTGCCCCGACACCGACGCCGAGGTCGTCGTGGAGGAGATCGCTGGCGACGTCTCACCACCCTGGATGCCCTACGACCAGAAGGAGCTCAACCTCGAGCTCACTGGCGGGCGCCGCTGGAGGGTTTCCGTCCCGGCCGCCGAGAAGATGACCCTCAAAGCCAAGTACGTCGTCAAGATCTACGCCAATAACGAGCTCGTCGGCGGCAACCGTCGCGAGGCCTGAGCCCTCCATACTTTGGGCCTGCGGTCGCGTTTCCCTCAAGACAGTTTCCGGAGACTCCGATGAACAGTGAACCCAGCGAGCAGTACTTCCCTCCCGTCGACCCGGCGCGCGTGGCCCTCGATGCCCCCATTCGGCGCGTCACGCTGCTGGAAGATCGCGCGCTGGTCAGCCGCCGTGGGACCGTCGTCCTCTCTCCCGGCCAGCGCCGGTTCTTCGTTATGGGCATCGCCCCCGTCGCCCAGGACGTCTCGCTGCGCGCCGTGCTGGTCACGCCCAACGAGGCTGTTCGCCTCTCCGACGCCTCGATTCGTCGAGCCATGCGCATCCGCCGAGCCGAAAAGGACAGCGACCTGCGCGCCTTGGAAGATTCGTTGGTCGATTTGGCTCACGCCTTCGACGACGCAGGCAACGCCAGAGAACGCAACGAGAAGCGCTACCACACCCTCCTCGACATGCTCTACAAAGGCATCCACGAGGTCCCCGAGGATGCCGCCTGGGGCCGCGTCAACGTCCAGTCCTGGCACGACACGTTCAAGACCCTCTTCGAACAAGCCCGAGCGCAGCAAGAATCCTCCTGGTCGTTCTACCACCAGCAGCTTCAGCTCTTCGATGACCTCCAACGTGACCTGCGCCGCCGCCAGCTCATGAGCCGTCCCGACCAACGCTTTGTGGCGTGGATCGAGCTCGACCTGGCTGCCGATGACGCCTTCGAAGGTCGCCTCGAGGTGGACCTCGAATACGTCGTCCCCAACGCGCTTTGGCGACCAACTCACACGGCGCGACTGACCACCAATGGCCAAGCCAAGCTGCTTTTCACCTCGTCCGCCGCCATATGGCAAAACACCGGCGAGGATTGGAACGACGTCGAGCTCGTCCTCTCCACGGCTCGTTCTTCGCTCGGGACCGACCCGCCGCTGTTGCGTGACGACCTCCTGCGAGCCCAACGCAAAGCCGAGGAGCTCACCGTCGAAGCCCGCGAGGTCACCGTCTCCAGCGCCTCGGTCAGCGGCGGCGGCGGGGCTCCCTCTGCAAGCGCACCGTCCAGCGTCGAGCTGCCTGGAGTCGACGACGGCGGAGACATCCAAAACCTCGTCGTTCAAGGGCTCTCGACCATCCTGTCCGACGGACACCCGAACTTCGTCAAGCTCTTCACCTTCGAGTCTGAAGCCGAAACCAGCCTGGTCAGCATGCCTGAGCTGGACGTCCGTGTCTTTCTCAAGACCGTCCAGAAGAACTCCAGCCCCACGCCGGTCCTCGCCGGTCCGGTCGAACTCATCCGCGAGAGTGGCAGCGTCGGCTGGACCGAGACCCTCTTCATCGCCCCCGGCGAGCACTTCGAGCTCAGCTTCGGGCCGCAAGGCGAGCTGCGCGTCAATCGCTACCTGCAGATGGTCTCCGACAAGCTCGACCCCATCGACAAGTGGCACAAGAAACTCACCCGTGTCGACCTCTTCCTGAGCAACCTCGGCGACGCCGTGCAGCACATCGAGATCTCCGAGCGCATCCCGGTCTCCGAAGTCGAACAGGTGCGCATCAGCCTGGACAAGAAACACTCCTCCGAGGGCTGGAAGGTCGACGAGAACGGCTTCAGCAAACGCACCGCACAGCTCGACGGCAACCAGCGAGGCACCCTCACCTTGTGGTGGGAGATAGCGACGTCGCCAGACGTCGTACGCTGAGCACCCAGGAGCTCCCTCACTCTCCGAAACGCATCATGAGAACTGTAATCCTTTGGCTCACCTTCGCTTCGCTTCTCCTGCTCCCTTTGCTCGCCACAACTCAAGAGGGGAGCGACCCCGACGAGGCCTGCAAGCTCTTCTTGCGCCAAGTCGAAGACTCTCGCGTCACGACGACGCTCCTCGCCGACAGCAAATCCCTTGACAAGCTCGTCCTCGAGACCGACTCGAGCTCCGGCTTCCGCAACGGCGGCGACTACATCGAGCGAGAGCTGCGCAGCTGGAAGAGCGGCCGCAGCATAGAGTTCGAGCGCACGATGAGCTGCGCCGAAGGTTATGTCGCGGTCTCCTCCCTGCTCCCCAGCGACGAGACCGAACCCAGCATCACCTACAGCCCGCCGCTCCCCTGGATGCCCGCGCCCCTCGAGGTCGGCACCACCTGGTCCTGGTCGGGCCGCTATATCACGCGAGTCTACGGCTCCGAAGCGAAGCTCCCCGCCACCGCGACTGGCCGCGTCGTCGGCTGGGAGACGCTCACCTTTGGAAGCCAGATCCTGAAGGCCCTTCACTTGCGGGTCGAAATCGAGGTCGGCAAAGACGACGAGAAGCTCACCTTGGGCTTCGATCACTGGGTCCAGCTCGATCCCTTCCGCGTCGTGATGCGCAAAGACTCCGAGACCGACTACGGCGAGACCACCTTCGCACTCGAAGGCAGCCGCGAGGCCGCGCCACCAGCCGCAGAGAACAAGCTCATCATCATCGATGTGTCGAAGACCGGCATCGAGAAGTGGTAGCTGCGCCTTGTTTCTTGTCGGCCTAGGGGCCTACGGCTTGGGGAAGCTCATTCCCACACAAAGTCGACGAAGCGCTCAGCGCGGCTCCGCCACTGCTCGAGGTGCCGCTCGAGGCGCTCGTATTCTTCGGGGCTCAGGGAGCGCTCTTCATCCAGCCGTGAGGTCGTGCGGAACGGCTCGAGGCAGAGCTCCCCTGTGCACAGCCGCATCCACGCCTTGAAATTCGGGTCGACCACCGCCATGGTCCCGTGATCCCAGGGGAAATCCAGTCCGTCGATGAAGAGTGGCGAGCCGTCGTAGGGCTCGACCATGGAGCGCCCGTCGCTCCAGGCGTCCAGCGGCGTCGGTAAGCCCCCGAGCTCGTCGAAGATCGTCGGCCAGAGGTCGACGTGCGCGGTCAGGCCAGGGTCTTTAGGTTTGCTCGGCAGACAGAGCATCAGGGGCACCCGCACCCGCTCTTCCTCGAAGCGTGGCGCGCCGTGCCCGAGCAGGCCGTGTTCCCAGAACTCTTCGCCGTGATCGCCGGTTAGGACGACGATGGTGTCCTCGCGCAACAAAGGGGCGATCTGCCCAAAGAGCGAGTCGACGAAGAGGACCGAGTTCTTGTAGCGGTTCGAGATGCCTTCTTTTCGATCGGCGAGCTCGGCGTCGCCGAGGAAGTGGTCGTAGTCGCGCTCGACCACGGGAGTGTAGCGCTCGAACGCCGGAGGGTAGAGGTAGTTGTGGTGCGTCGAGTTGAAGAAGAGGAAGGAGAACACTGGCTTCTCGCCGCGCGTGGACAGGATCTGAGCGAGCTTATCGACCAGCATCGGATCGCCGTCGTCCGCTGGGACATCGAGGAGCTCTTCGTAGGTATCGAAGTCCTGGAACAAGAAACCGCCATGATTCCAATTGACGATTCCCGAGCTGGAGAAGCCGTCGATTTGGTATCCTTGTCTTTTGAGAACCTGGATGGGAAAGGGCGGGACGTTGTCCCTGGAGAAGGGCTCGTAGTTGAGGCCGTAAACCGAGGTGAGCAAGCCGAAGATGCCGTACTCGGTGGTGTGACCGCCAGCGTAGTGCGTGTCTGAGGTCAAACAACCGCGCCGCTTGGCGAAGGCGGTTGCGTTCGGCATGAGCTCCTCGGTGAAGTGATCTCCGCGGGTCGACTCCATAACGAAGAAGAGGATGTCGGGCTTGCTGCGAAATGGCGGGAACTTGACCGGATCCAGGGCGGGGTTCGGGATGTGGGTGGCCCCAGGCATGGGATTCGTGACCTCGGGTCCGCGCATCTCGCTGAAGAAGGGGAAAATCGTCAGGTACTGTTGTTCGTTGGGGCTCATCGGCACCAACAGACTGGCTGCGGCGAGCAAGGTGGTGCCGGGGACGACCCATCTCAGCGGCTTGCTGGGGGCGTGCGTCCAGGCGGAGGCCCACCGATGGGCGCTCCACAGAGCCAAGTAGAGGAGTCCCTCGACGAACAAGAACGTAGCGAGCAAGAAGATCGCCGAGGTCGTGCTTGGCCCAACCAGGTGCAGCTCACGGTCGGCTCCCTGTCCGGATACGGCGTGCAGCACCACCTCGGAGTAGAGGTGCACCCCGACCGTGTCGTAGACCCTGTTGTCCGCCAGAATCAACGGCCCCAAGAGGGCCTCTCCGACGAGGGTCAGCGGGAGCATCAGGGAGAGCAGCGAGAGTTTCCCAGGGAGGGCTCGGGTCAAGCACAGTTCGGCGAGGCGGCCCCCCCAAAAGAGGCACGCCGGGAGCAAGACCAGCCCCAGGGCGAAGGCGAGGCCTGTGAGGCGCGTCATGGTGTCGGGCGGCGACGAGGTGAGCGCACCGAAGCGGACATCCTGTCGCAGGTAGAGCCCGAACTGAAACGCGGCGTTGAGGCTGACGAAGAGCAGCGCCGTGTGACCGCGTTCGAGCAAAGAGGGAGTCTGATGCTGAGTGGGCTCTGGTTGCACGGTCGAGTTCAAAACAACGAGAGCTGAACGACTCTGCGCTCGAAGGCCGCGGGCGCCCCCGGGATGGCGTTGCCATGCAGCCAGCCGTCGAGCATGGCGAGCATGAACGCGGCGTCGTCGGGGTTGTTTACGTAGTCGATCTCCGTGGTGTTCAAGACGTAGACGGGGCAGGTCTTGAGCTCGCTCCACAAGGAGTAGTAGCCGGCACGGAGGCTGTCGAGATAGCTGGGTTCGATGACTTGCTCGGCGTGAATGCCGCGGCTGGCGATACGAGACAACACGACGTCGGTGGGAGCGTCGAGGAAGAGGATGTATTCAGGCGTCGCCAGTGAGCCCTCGAACAGGGACGTGAAACGGTCGTAGAGGTTGAGCTCCACATCGGCGAGGGTCTGCTCCGCAAAGAGGCGGTCCTTGGCGTAGAAGTAGTCCGAGACGATGAGATCGGAGAAGAGGTCGCCCTGGCAGAGCTCGATCTGTTGCGCGTAGCGCGTGGCCAGATAGAACATCTGTGCGGGGAACGCGAAGCGCTCGGGATCGGCGTAGAAACTGGCGAGGAAGGGGTTGTCCTCGGCGGGCTCGAGGATCAGCCTGGCGTTCCACTCTCGTTCGAGCAGTCGGCAGAGCGAGGTTTTCCCCACTCCGATGAGCCCTTCGATGACGATGAATTTGGACACTGCCAATCCCCTCACAGCTGGTCGATTCGGATTTTGATGCCTCGCTTGGGCCAGCAATAGACGAATCCGACCGCCACGACGCGCAGAGAGTAGCGACCAAGACTTCTCGGGGTCAACCTCACCCAGTGCGGGGTTCATGAGCGTTTGAAGACCACTCGCGCGCAACGTTGCCTCGAGCACCTGGCTTGGCCGGCGAAGAATTGTGGTACGATGGTCCGACGCCAGGGAGAGAGGGTTCGGGGGAATGCGCCAAACCAAGCTGGAAATAGGTGGTTACACCGTAGAGAGCGAGCTCGGCCGTGGCGGTTTCGGGACCGTCTATAGCGCTGTAGGGCGCGACGGTCAGGCGGTCGCCCTCAAGGTCTCCAACCGCTCGTTCGATCAGCTTTCGACTCGTGAGGTTGCTTGGCAACAAAACGAGATCGAAGCGCTGCTCAAGCTCAATCACCCAGGATTGGTCTCGATCCGCGAGTATGGCTTTCTCGAGGATCGACGTTTGTACTTCGTGATGGAGCGGATCACGGGCGTCGATCTGCTGACCTACCTTCGCTCGCGCGGTCGTCTCGATGCGCTCGAGGCGCTCAGCCTCTTGCGCGCGGTGGTCGATGCCGTCGCGGTCTGCCATGAAGCAGGCATCCTCCACCTAGACCTGAAGCCGCAAAACATCATCGTCGTCGAGCCCCTGGAGCCCGTCGTCAAAGTCTTGGATTTCGGGCTGGCGACTCTGGTGAGCAGCTGGCGGTCTGGCAGCGAGGGGTTCGCTGGGACGCCAGAGTACATGCCGCCGGAGAATCTCGAGTACGACGTCCGGAAACCAACACCGAGCGCGGACCTCTATGCGATAGGCGTGATCCTCTTCGAACTCTTGGCCGGGCGTTTGCCGTACGTCGCGGACAGTTGGATGGGGATGAAGGAGGCCAAGCGATATGCGCCTCAGGAGCCCCTCTCCACATTGGCTCCAGAGGTCCCAGGAGACGTGAGCCAGCTCTGCGAACAGCTCATGGCGCAGGACCCTTCGCAGCGGCCGACCAGCATGAAAGAGCTGGGCGAGCGTCTCAAACAGCTCTGTCACTCTCTGTTGGGGGAGCACCCTCAGCAGGAGGCGTCCGAGCCGGTCAGCCGAATGGTCGCCCGAGATGGCCCCTTTGTCGGCCGCAGCGCGGAGCTCGACGCGCTCGAGCTGCGCTGGGCGACCGCGCTGCACCGTAAGGGGCAAGCTTGCGCCATCGTGGCGACGGCCGGGCTCGGCAAGAGCCGTCTGACCAGCGAATTTCTCAACAAGTTTGCTGGCACCAGCACGCTGCTCGGCTATGGCCGATGCCGCCAGGTCGGCGGCCTCGTCCCTTACTCTTCAATCCGCGAAGCTTTTGCTCACATCGCGAGGCAGCTCTCGAATCGCGGTCGTCAAGTGCGCTACGCCATTGGCCAGCGTCTCACTGAGGTGTTCGGAGACGACGTCCATCTCGTGAGCGCGCTCGTTCCCGAGTTTGCCTCCCTGTTTGGCCCGAACAACGCCCGAGACGGCCGACACAGCAATCTCCTAGGTCCAATGCTCATCGCGTCGATGACCGAGAAGATGCTGTGGGCATTGGGGCAATTTGATCCCGTCTTGCTGGTTATCGAGGACCTGCATTGGGCTGGCGACGGGACGCTCGAGGTCATCGCACACGTCGCAGCCAGCCTGCCCGTTCGGGCCATGCTGCTCTGCACGAGCCGGCCCAGCGTTCGACTTCCGGAGAAGACCGCGCTACCCCATGTGGAGCTCTCCTCATTCTCCGCTGCCGACAACGACCACTTGATCGAAGCCATGCTGGCGCCCATCGACGGTTGGCAGATCTCGGCGCTCAAAGGGCGAGTGCCCTTGTTGACCTCAGGAAACCCTCTTTTCACCACCCATGTTCTGCAAGACCTCCAGATGTCCGGCTGTGTGCGGGTCGAGCCGAGTGGCGCCCATCTCGATCGTGAGAGGCTCGACTCTTACGAACCGCCCGAGTCCGTCTCGGAGGTGATCGGTCGCCTCGTGGAACGCATCAGCGCTCGCTCACGGACCATCCTCGGCGTGGCCGCGCTGATGGGCCGTCGGTTCTCGGTCGATGTCCTGGAGTCGTTGCAGCTGTTTGCGCGAAGCGAGGTGGTTCGGGCGCTCGACGAAGCCGAGCAGCACCACCTCTGTCGATCGACGGGCAGCGACGCCACCTCGCTGGCTTCGAGCGAGCTCGGCGCGGGGAAGCGAGCGAAGCCCGATCGCGTGTTTGCCCACGACACGATCAGGGAGCGCGTCGAGAGCTCTCTCGAACGGGGACTGTTGCCGGAGCTGCACCGACGAATCGCTCGTGAGCTCAAGGTGCGTGGCGCCTCGAGGGGCACGTTGGCCTTCCACCTCGAGCAGGCTGGGGAGGACACTGAAGCGGCGCGGGCCTACGTCGAGGCAGGCCTGGAGGCTGGTCTTCTGCACGATCCGAGCATGGCGACGCGGCAGCTGCGCTCCGGGCTGACACTGCTCCTCAAGATTGCCCGTGATGCTGAGCTCAACGAGCTCCTCGCCCGCGCGACCTTCGAGTTGGTGCGCCTGGCCTGCCAAATCGGACGCACAGACGACATCTTGAGCATCGTCGATGAGGTCGCTGCGGTGCTGGGAACCTGTGCATCTCTGGAGCAGAGACTGGCTCTGCAGAGCGCCTATGCACGACTGCATTACGTACGTGGGGACTTCGCTCAGACCGTCTCGTACTGCAATCTGTGCCTCTCGGGCGTGGTCCCAAAGGGGCTGCAGCGCTACCAACTTGCCCCCGCAAACATCCTCGGACGTTCGCTCTGCGTCTCGGGCCGTTTCAACCGCGCAGTCAAGCTCCTCGAACGCGGGTGCGTGCTGGCTGAGGATGTGGGCGACCTGGTCGAGCTGTGCCACTCGTTGGGGATGCTGGGTTTAGCGATGGGGTTCACCGGCCAGCTCGAGGGCTCCCAACGCCACATCCAACGCAGCCGGAAACTGGCCGAGTATCTCAAGGATCCGGTCCGGACCTTGGCGTGCTACTTCTACGAGACGACGCTGTGCGAATTCACCTACAATGCTGAGCGCGGCATCCAGGCCTGCAGCGAAGGGATTGCCTTTGCAGATGAGAACGGCATCGGAGGGCTCTACCTCTACCTGATTCTCATCTTTGCGGGTCGCCACCAGTTCCACCTGGGACGGCTCAAGCGGGCGAAGCATATCTTGGAGCGCGCGCTGAAACTCTCCGGTGAGCTGCACATCCAAATTGGTGTGGGCTGGGTGCATGGGTTCATGGGGGACGTTCACGTCGTCGACGGAATGCTCGCCGAGGCGGAGAAGGCCTTCCAACGGGCTTACGAGTTCGCTGGCAGCGACACGACCGACGAGCTCGCGATGGTCTTGGCCCTCACGGGGCTCGGTCACGTCAAAGCGTTGATGGGCGGCGACCTCGACTCAGTGCGCTCCCTTTTCGAGCGATCTCTGCGCTGCGCGGAAGCGAACGGCAACAACTGGAGCGTGGGACTCACTCTGCAGCGGTATGCGGAGTCCCTCTCCCTGCTCGGCGACAGTGAAGCTTCGAGGTCCGTGATGGAACGACACACTCAGTTCTTTGCGGAGCTCGGCTTGCCGCTCTCGGATTGGTGGCCAACAAGCCCCAGCCCACTGGTGGGAGACGAGAACACGCGGTCGCCGTTGCCCAATCGAGAGTTCTGGCAAAGTGTGAGTCGACTCGCCGTCTCTAGCGCCGAGGAGCTGGGGGATACGGCCTGGATGGACGAGCTCAACGCCAACACCCAGATGGACTCGGGGCACCCCCTCGCCCCGGATGCCGTGGGCGCCACAGTGGTAAGGTCTCCAGATTCCTCAGTTTTGAACGACGACCAGAGCGAACCCACTCCGAGATGAGTGAGACCTTCAAGAGTCGAATGCTGACGAATCCCCTTCTCCTGGTCAGACATCGCGAGTCCGTGGTGACGGAAGCTGAGCCAGAACACTTGTCCCTTAAATGTCGGAATTCCCGCCGTTGCCACACGGGATGGCCGCATCTCCTCCGACCCTCACGGCTCGCAGGAAGCGCAGTAAGTCGGCATTCTATGAACTCGAAACGAGATCACGATCGCGCGCGGCTTGCACTTCTCTTTTTTGTTACGTACTTAAGCAGTGTTGAACTGAGCATCGGAGTTCTGAGATGACGAAGGCTGAAATCGCTGAAGCCATTTATTCCCACCTCGGGGGATTCAGTAAGCGGGAGACCGCGGACATCGTCGACATCGTATTTGATACGATGAAAGACACCTTGGCTCGTGGTGAGAACCTCAAGATAAGCGGCTTCGGCAGTTTTCTTGCCAGGGACAAGCACGCCCGCAGAGGCCGCAACCCGCAGACCGGCTCTGAGATCACGATCACGGCTCGCCGTGTGGTGACCTTCAAGCTGAGTCAGGTGCTCAAGAAGCGAATCAACGGCTGACGCTCGCCGAACGTGCCCGAGGGTCGGCTCGTCCGCGATCCGACTTGGACATTGCGGCACCGATGGGTGATCTGGGGAGTATATTTTGGAAGTGGCCTTCATCCCCGTGAGGGGATGAAGGCCATTTTTCGTTCTAGTACACCTTTCCGAGCCAGGCGTAGACCGCGCGAATCGTGTTGAGCTCCATCATCTGCCACTCCACCGCGTACTTCGTCTTGGAGTACTGCCAGTAGAGGTTCTCCTCCCGAATGGGATCAGAGCCATCGTCCTCGAGGTAGGCTTTGAGGTTCGCCTGATAGTCGTCGGCGAGCGCCTGGCCGCGGGCCACCATCTGAGCGCCACCGGGAACGGGAGACCAGCCGGCGCGGCAGCGTGGGCTGGGCTCGCTCGGTGCGGTGCAGGCACCGGCGTAGCAGGTCTGCCCGTCGGGGCAGGTGCCGTTGAGCGCCGTCGACGAGCATGGCACGGGCAAGCCGTTGCAGGAAGGCGCAGCGGGGGCCGAGTAGTTCGGGATGCAGTAGGTATCCTCGCAGAGATATCCAGAAGGACAGGGACCGTCGGTGCAGTCCAAGAGGCAGTAAGAGGTTGTCCCATTGGCCGTCAGGGGCTCGCAGAACACCCCGCCGACGTAGTTGCCGATGTAGCCCGAGCAATCCTCAGGGGCCTGGCAGGCATCGCAGAGGCCGGCCGAACCGCCGGCGATCGTGGCGGCGTCGCAGTCCTCGCGGACCGCGCCGTACTCGTCGCCGAGAACTGGGTCGGTGAAAGTGACCACCTTGAAGCCTGGACCGGGCTTGATCTCTTCCGCGGTCCCCATCTTGAAGACGTTGATCTGGTCGTTGTAGCGCGTCTCCCAACCGAAGGTGGAGTAGAGCATACCCCAGAAGATCAGGTCATCGACTTGAGACAAGCTCGTGTTGCTCTCGACGATGGGCCACAGGGCCGTGCACACGCCGGCCTCGCAGGTCTGGCCCGTGGGGCACTTTCCGGTCGGCTTGTTCACGGAGCACGCCGGCTGATTGATCGCATCGGCGCAGGTCCCGGCCTCGGGCATGCACCAGAAATCGGAGTTCTCGTCGCAGAAGAAGCCACGCGGGCAGACGTCCGCTGGGACCTCGTAGCAGTCGATCAAGCAGCCGCGGGAGTCGTCGGCGAGCCCGACACAGAAACTCGAACCCGTGCTGTAGCTGCCGTTGTAGCCGTTGCACTGATTGCTCTCGCTGCAGGGCTCACAGATGCCAGTGCGAGCTCTGGACGGCCCGAGGCGATCGGTCTGTGCGACCCCAGTCTCTGGATCGATGAGGGTTCCCCGATCGGCGTCCCAGATGGGGCTCAAGACGGGGTAGCGGAGCTTCTCGATCTGGGTTCCGTCCGCTCTGTCGACGACCTGCAAGACCGGGCTGTGGACGGGGTAATCTTCGGTCATGACGGCGTTGACCAAGGTGAAGGCCTCCTCGCCGAAGAAGTCGAGGAAGGAGATTGAGTAGGTGCCGATGTCGCCCTCTGCACCGATAACGAAGGCCTCGGGATCGACGAGGGCCAGCATGGCGGCCATGCTGGTCCAGACATGCCCCGCTTCTTGGGGGTAGTTGCCGTAGTTGAATCCAGACTCGAGGTCATACCTGGTGAAGCGGCGTCGGCCCTCGCCTTGCGGGACCTGGACGAAATCCGAGTCTGCGTCGCAGTAGGTCCTCAGGTAGTAGTCGCTGGTCTCTTCGCGGACCGCACCAGGGGTGTCGGAGAGGTGGAAGAGTTGGCCGTTGGGCTGGACACAGTAGGTCCCGTACTCCGGTGTGGCCAAGGCCTCGACGATGATGTTGAAGCCCGTGTTGATGGCCATCCAGTAATAGTCGTCGAGAACTTGGTCGTAGCCCTGGGGTCCGAGGTACCAGTTCTGGTAATAGTCGGAGAGCGTGAGGAAGACGTAGGCGTAGTAGGAGTAGAAGGCATTGTAGGGGTCCCAACCGAGGCGGTCACGCTTGAAGTCGCGGAAGTAGTAGTAAGACCGGTACTCGGTGGCGACGTTCTGTACGGCCTCGAAGGGATCGGCGCCGCCATCGAACATGTTGCAGCTGAGCATGGCTCCAACCCACTCGTCGGTGCAGAACAAGTAGGGGACGCGGACCGGGGACTGGTCGCCCCCCGCGGCGCGCTCGGTCCAGAACTCGTCGAGGCGCATCCACTCTCTGTCAAACGCGTCCTGGACCGTGTTGAAGGCTTGGATGACGGTGGTGTAGTGGAAGCGCTCGAGGTAAGGGATGACCAAGGAGGCGGCGTCATCGAAGGGGATTCCCTGCTCATCGGTGCCCGTCAGAATGGTGCCCGCCTCACCGAGGTCGCCTTTTCGCTTCTGGTAGATTTCGACGTAACCGGGGGTGCGCACGAGGCACCGGTCGCTGGCCTTGGGGTCGACGATCATTCCGGGGCCGCTGCAGGTCCCGTCATCGCTGATCGGCTTGGAGGTCGAGCCACTTGAGTACCCGAACATAATGGCGGCGCGGTCGTAACGGCCAACCCCATGGATGTCAGTGTTGAACTTCAAACCGTAATCCATGATCGAGGAGTACTGGTACTCGGGCATGCGGGCCTCGAGCTGTTCCTTGGAAGGGACGTTGAGGGTGTAGAGGTCCTCCATGTTGGTCGGCTTCGCGAGGGTCGTCTTGCGGGCATCCCAGTACTCGTCGAAGTAGTTCATGGAGTCGTAGCTGCCGCTGAAGTTGTGGCGCAGCCCGAGGGTATGGCCGACCTCGTGGACCGCGGTGGAGCGGAAGAGCTCGGCGCGGAGCTCGCGCCAGATCTGGTCGTAATCGGTGCGGCCCTCATAGGCCTTGGCCAATCCGGTGACGTTGGGGTCGATCATGTCCGTGAAGCACACGCCTCGAGCCATGGCGGCGAGCTGCTTGCGGCGTTGGGAGTTGAGCTGAGTGGGGTTGAGCATGCGCAGCGGATCGAAGCGGCGCTTCTGCTCTTTTGTCATCTGGTCGACGGTCGTTCCCAGTCTGGAGGCCACTGAGCGCTGGAACTCTTCACCCACGGCTTGCATGGAGAAGCCGGCATCTTGAGCGGCTTCGATCTTCTTCGAGGCGGCCGCGCGGTCGAAGGGACGCAATTCCTTCTTGCGCAGTTCACGCATCTCGAGTCGGCCGCGCTCTTGTTTCTTCCAGGAGCCGAGAGGCGTGTTGCGCAAGGTCTTGGAGACCTTGTCTAGGTTGATCGTCGATTCGGCGGAATCGGCAACCATCTGTCGTACGTGGTCGGCGTGCACCAGCTCGGCGGGTTGCAGATCGCCATTGATCATCCGGATCACGTCCACGCCATAGGAGGCATAGGTGTTCAGGGCGCCAGCATAGACATTGGCACGCGCGGAGATGATCTCGCCGGTCTCCGGGTCGGCGGCGGAGGGCCCATAGCCCAAAAGCCCAGCATTCTGCTCGGCGTTGACCCAGTAGAGAACGTTGTAGCGAAGGTCTCCCATGCGCGGGGAGAAGCCCGGGGTGCCACACGCCTCGTGGTCACCCGCGGCGACTGGGTTGTGACAGGGCACGAAGACGTTGGGGATTTGGTCGAGGGCGACGCCCTTGGTCTGGGCGGCGGTCTCACGGAAGAGGTTGTCCCACTCAATGATGGTGTTTAGGCCGGCCTGAACGATGAGGGCATCTTCGGGGAACGTCGCGGAGAGGTAGTACGGTAGGGTGGCGACCTCTCGCTCGTTGACGGGGATCGGCACCATGCGGCCCTCGGCGTCCTTCAAAAAGGCGCCGTCGGCGTCTCTCTGATAGTTCGCCTTCCAGATGTTGTGGCGCTGAGCCAACTTCGAGATACCGGACTCCAAGACTCCGCGCTGCTGGTCGAACGTGTTGCGCTCCGAACGGAAATAACCGAAGCGGTTCATCATCCGGTCGTCGTAGGGGAGCGGCTCGTAGTCGCGCCGGGCTTCGGTCTTCGCGAAGGCAGTGACCACCTCGACTTCGGCGGAGGTGCAGTCCTCGGTTCCCCATCCCCACCAGGAATAGGCGCAACCCCAGAGGTCGGGCTCTACGAGGAGGCGGCTGGGAACGTCGAAGTAGACGAGCTCATCGACCTTGTTTCTCTCGGTGTAGATGCTGCGTGGGCTGCCAGACTCCTCGTCGATGGCGTAGCCGAGCTCAATGGGTGTGTACCACCACCACTCGGTCAGCAGATTGAAGTTCGTGATCTGGTTCATGGACCAGTCGACGCGCATGTACTCCCGGTCGTACCACGGGCGGTCGCTGGAGTTCTCGACGAGCACGTTGCTCTGTTCACCAGTCGAGCTGTCGTACTGGCGTTGGATGTCGAAGTGGCTGAGGATCGGGTACACGGCGACCGGCGACTCATGGTATTTCGGGTCGGTGTAGTCGTAGTTCCCATCCATGTCGTCGGAGCCTGGCAGGCGAGGATACGAGCGGTAGGCAAGCAGGTAGTTCTCTTGCACCTCCCAGACGATCTTTTCCATTTCGCTGCTGTCACCGATGAAGTCGACGGCGGCGGTCGTGGGCACGTCACCGACGGTCTGGAGCATGTACCAAATGCCTTCCAGATCGGACTTCTTGGTCTTGTTGGGCTGAGTGCGATCGATGTCAGAGACATCTTGGACGCACCCCAGCAGGGCCGCAGATAGCAGCGCGAGCAGCCACACGAAAAGAATAGAGCGTCTCCTGAACATTACGAGCTCCTGTTGGATTCGGCAGAACCTCACACCAAACGATAAAGCACTGATGACAGCACGGGCATAAGGGGTCAGAGTGCACATCGAAGGCTGAATTGGAAAACGCCAGGATGATAACCCAACCCATCTTTGTCTTCACGCTCCGAATGAAAGCGTTTTCTTCTTTCTGCGCTTTTCTCTCCATGATACCCGCGGTCGGATTTTCGCGCGCTGCTCGGCTCGAAGCGAGCCCCCTCGCGTCCCTGCGCGCGCTCGACTCGCCCTCGGCGTGCTCGGCGCTCCTTTTCGGGTTCTACTCTCGCTCTGCTGCGCGACCATCAGCCTATCCCCTTGTTTGGAGTCGACTTTGAAGAGGACTACTTGCCGGCTATTCATCGGCGTGAGCCCAGGGCTGGAGCCTCTGCTCGTCGCCGAGGCGCGTCGCAACGGCTTCCTCGAGGTGAAGCGCTTCGAAGGGGGCGCCGAGCTGCGCACCGAGCTGCCCGGGCTATGGACCTTGGCGCACACCAGCCGCATCGCAGAGTCCATTCGACTGAGGCTGCAGCGCTTCAAGGCACACAACTTCGACGAGCTCCACGAGCAGCTCTCCAAGTGCGCCTGGGCAGCCTACTTTCCTCGAGGCTCGAAGCCCGAGGTGCAGGTCGTCAGCCGGCGCTCGGCGCTTTACCACACGGATGCGGTCAAAGAGCGCGCTGAGGCCACCATCGCCGCTCGGCTGGCGGGGCCGGAGGGGTGCTCTGCCGTCGCCGAAGGGAAGATCCACCTTCGCATCGTCAATGACGAGGTGCAGGTGAGCATCGACACTGTCGGCGAGCGCCTACACCGCCGTGGTATTCGCGAGCACGTTGGCATCGCTCCCATAAGAGAGACCCTCGCCGCCGCGCTCTTGGCCGCAGCGGACCTGACGCCGGAGCAACCCATGTGGGACCCGTTCTGCGGTTCGGGGACGCTCCTGCTCGAGCGTCGACTGCAGCACCAGCGCCGCTTGAGTCGTCGCTTTGCTTTCGAGGCTTGGCCAATTCACGACCAGGCGGCTTATGCCGCCTTTCTGCAGGATGCCCCCAACGCCATCGACGTCCCCCTTCCCTCGATGTTTGGCTCGGACATCGATGAGCATTCCCTCGACGCAGCGCGCTCGAACAGTGAGGGGATGGAGCGGATTCGTTGGATGTCTGGGGATTTTCAGCGCCATGTCGACGAGGTCCCAGAGGGCGCAGGAGTCGTCAGCAATCTTCCTTACGGGAAGCGGACCACAGAGCGCGGCATCATCGACACTTTTCGTCGTTTCGGCGCGCTGCTGACGTCCAGGCTCGATCTGGGGCCGGTGGTCGTCCTCAATGGGCACCCTGGCTTCGTGGACGCCACCCGCCTGACCTGGGAGCCCCTCTTCTCTTTCAGGAACCGGGGGCTGCCCGTACAGCTCTTGCGGCTGAAGCGTTAGGGGCTGCCTACTTGGAGAGCTCCTGTCGAGTGAGCTCGAGCTTCTTGAGGATGTACTCGACGGACTTTCTGTGGACGCCAGCCAACCTGGCGGCTTTGGAGATGTTGCCGTCGGTGCGCTCGATGAGTCTCGACCAGTAGGACTTCTCAAAAGTCTCGACGAGCCGTTGTTTGGCGTCCTTGAAGGGGAGCTCATCGTCGATCGAAGCGATGGCGACCTCGTCGGCTTGGCCTTGGTCCTCGGCCTTGGCTTCGCTGGTCGAGGGTTCTTGGAGTTTTAGGAACTTCGTCTCGAGCTTGTCGTCTTGTGCCAGTAGGGCGGCGCGTTCGACGTAGTTCTTGAGCTCTCTGACGTTCCCGGGCCATTTGTAACGTTTCAGCTTTTCCATGGTGCGAAACGGGATCTGCAGGTCGCGCTTGCCCATGCGGGCCTCGACGTCTTGCAGGAAGTGTTCTGCCAGCAGGGGAATGTCCTCGGCGCGCTTGGCTAGGGAGGGCAGACGCACCTGGATGACTGCGAAGCGATAGTAGAGGTCTTCCCGGAAGTTACCTTGTTCTACCTCACGCAGGAGGTTGCGGTTGGTGGCGGCGACGATGCGAACATCGATGGGGATGCTCTTTTGTCCACCGACCGGTCGGACCTCACGTTTTTCGAGGACCCGCAGGAGTTTGGGCTGTAGGTCGAGGGCGAGCTCACCGAGCTCGTCGAGGAAGAGGGTTCCGCCGTCGGCTTGCTCGAAGGCGCCTTTGCGGTTGGCGACCGCCCCCGTGAACGAACCTTTGACGTGGCCAAAGAGCTCGCTCTCGATGAGCTCTCGGGAGACGGCTGAGCAGTCGAACACGACGAATGGCTTGTCTCGTCTCGGCGAGTTGAGGTGCACGGCCTCGGCGACGAGCTCTTTGCCCGTGCCAGACTCTCCCTCGATGAGGAGGGTCGCTGACGTCGGGGCGACGCGCTGGAGGAGGCTGAAGATCTCCCGCATCACCAGGCTCTGCCCAATGAGGTTGGCGTACTGGTTCGACTTCGAATAGGTGACCTCGACCTCGTCGTTGAGGAGGTCGAAGTGCAGCTCTTGGGTGCCGAGGAAGAAGGTCGTTCCTGGCTCGACGTAGAGGTCGTTGACCCGCAGGCCTTGCACGAACGTCCCATTCTTGCTGTCGAGATCGACCAGACGGTAGCCGCGAACGTCGACCTCGAGGCGCGCGTGGTTGCGGGAGACCGAGCTGTTGGAGAGGCTGATGTCGTTGTCCGGGTGGGTACCGAAGAAGATCTGCCGCTTGTCGAACTCGGCCTTCTCTTTCGAGTCACCGACGACGACGATGGAGTACTTGCGCAGTCGAAGTGCTTCCAGCCCTCCGTCGAGGTGTATCGTACGGGTGATCTCGCTCATTGGTCTTCCTTAGTCGCCCTTCCTTAGTCGCCGTGAAACACGATGGTCCTGGCGTCGGGTAACAGTATCAGCCGTGCGCTGAAGTCTCGAATGCTCATTCTCAGCGCGGTCTGGTTTGCATACCAGTAGTTCAAGGCCTTGCGTTTGGCATCTTGTGGTGACGTTCCAACGAACTGCAGCTCCCGTCGCGGGGTCATGGGAGCTGGGCCTAAAGACTGTCTCGCTATCTTTGACCAAACGGAGTTCGCCATACCTACGCTCGAATTCTGGACGCTCACTCGTCTATCGCTCTCACCTCGGGTGTGAGTTGTTTACCGATAACGACTGCCGCCAGCTGCAGACTGGCCAGTCCGCTGCGCAGCCCACGCCCTTGTGCTGGCTGTCGAGGAGCGAGGTGACCAGTGTTCAAGAACCCCCTTCGCCCCAATAGACCTCCTTTCCTACACCCCAATTTCAGGGTGGTTTCTCTCCCGAAATCGACCGCGCTGAGGGTATCCCGATCCCTAGGCATCGTCACTGATTTCTTTTCTATTGGGCGCCGAAGAGAAGAGAAATCGATCCTGGTGTGGACTTCGTCGTTGGTTCCCGGGCTGACCGCGGTACTGTTTCTTGAGCCCAGGTTCACCACCGAGAACACAGAGAACACAGAGCGGAAGTGGCGCGACTCACTTGGTTCTCATTGCCTAGCGGCCTCCGTGAGCCGGCGCTCGAGCTCACCCACATCCTGTATCTGCTCTTCGTGGTGAGCTCGAAATCGACGAGCGAGAGACAGAACTCCAAAGGCTTCACCTCTTGGGTGCTCGTCCGGGCCACGGGTCGGCTCGTGCGGGACACTGGTCGACCCGTCCGAGACAAGGGTGGGCTCGTGCGGGACACGAGTCGACCCGCGCGGGACAAGGACCACCCAATCAAGACCGAGACGCCTATTTCGCGTTCTTATCGCGACGGCGTCGCGCTTCTTCGCAGCTTGCCTCGGACGACGACCTGACCGAGCCGACGTGGCCTGTCATGGGTAGGCCACAATCGTCGTAATTTCCGCCCCGAGGCGCGCCCGTTCATCCCTCAAGGAGTCCAAGGAGTCCAGCACCCATGCACACCTACCGAACGCTTCCAGCAGTCGCCAGCCTAGTCGCGCCTTGGCAGAGGTGCGCCTCGACGCTCAGCGCCTCGAAAGCTATTCCTGCGCGAGCCCTTGGATCTCATTGCCTAGCGGCCTCCGTGAGCCGGCGCTCGAGCTCACCCACATCCTCTATCTGTCGAAGCTCGTCGGCGAACTCAACGCCGAACATCACC
>PFUG01000426.1 GCA_002789955.1 Deltaproteobacteria bacterium CG_4_9_14_3_um_filter_63_12
GGGGGCTAATCTTGTGCGGGCGCTCCGCGCCCAACGGCCGCCAGGCGCGGAGCGCCGACACAGCCTTAGCCCCCGGCAGCTTGCTGCCGGGGGTACGGTAGCCCCCTCGCTCGAGGCGCGGAGCACCGACACAGCATTAGCCTCGAGACGACCGACCACGCGGGGACTGTTCGCGCTGAACGACTCGCTCGCCGAGCGCGGATGCACGTCGGCGGCACGAAGCTCGCGCGGATGAGCCACGTCGAGGTCAAGAAGGCCGCGCAGCGAACGAGGTTTCATTAGAGGCTACTGGGGGGCTGCGGCCCTCTCCCCCCGGCCCCCTCCGCCGAAACGGACCCGAGACGGGAGGGGGGAGTCCGACTTCTGTTGTCGCTGTAGGGTTTGCGGTGGCCTCTGGGGCCGCAGCCCGCCAGACTCCACGTCGCAAGAAGCCATGCGCCCCGCAGCCCGTCAGACTCCCCGTCGCCAGCGTAGACCCAGCTGCTAGATCATCCGCACCAGCGCGAACAACAGGGTGCCGAAGAAGCTCACGAATCCTACCTTGCCGAGGGACACACCCTCTGCCGGGGCAACCAAATCTTTGCGTCCGAGCAGGACATGATAGCCCTCGTCGTCGAACAGCTCGGGCAGGTAGGACTCAAACCAAATCTCTTCGTAGCGTTCCAGTTCCATTGAGTGCTCTCCCATCCTTGGGGTGGATCCAAATTCCTCCCACACACAATTACAGGTCGCACGCCGTGCGACAGGTAGCACCCTATCCCACCCGAGCGGCGTGACCAATTTTTGTGGTCTGCTCGTGTGCGACTCGACTAGTCGTTCACGTCGAGCGCTAGGCGCATCCCTACGCCCACCGAGCGACCGATGGAGAGGACGCGCACACGGCTGGCGGCCCGACAAGAATCCTCGAAGAGATTCCAGGCGCCGCCGCCGACGCGACAGCTCTCGGGGGGAAGCTCACCGAGGGGCGCGTCGGGGACGGAGACGGTCGGGTTCGCGGCGAATTCGCGGCTCCACTCGTCGTCTCGACACCAATCCTGAACGCCGCCCGCCAAGTCTCGCACGCCGTAGACGCTGAGGTCGGTCGGAAAGACGCCGACGGGCTCGGGCTGGGGCATCTCGGGGCGGGACAGGCGCATCTTGCAGAAGGTGGCGTCGAAGTGGTCTCCCCAAGGGAAGACGCGGCCGTCGACGCCCCTAGCGGCTTTCTCCCGCTCGATGGCCGTCGGCAGGCGGTAGGCGAGGCCGTCGCGGTGGGAACGCCACGCGACGTAGGCCAGAGCGTCCTCGACGTCGATGCACATGATGGGGAGCTGCAGCTCGTGTCCCGCTCCCAAGGGGTAACGTCGGCGAGCCTCGCCCTCGATCAGGATGGGTTTGGGCTGCCAGCGACCGTTTTCCAGCACGGCCAGAGGCCCGTCGCCGTCTCGCGTCTGGGGGGCGCGCTTGAGGGCTTCGTTGGGGGAGCGCGTTTGTACGGCGTCGAGGAACTCGAGGTATTCGGCGAAGGTGACGTGATCGGTGGCGATGGCGAAAGGAGGCACGTCGAGGGTTCGTTCCCGATCGGAGTTCAGCGCGTCTGGGTCCCCACCGGCCAGGAAGGGCCCGCCGGGGATGTACTTGAACGCGTCTGGGAGCGCCTTTTCTTTGAGCAACTTGACGGTCGCCCGGACGTGTTTGCAGCGCCCGACCCAGATGGGGTAGTGCGCCGGGAGGTAGCCAGGCAGCTCGACCAGCGCCAGGTAGGAGCCCATCTCTAAGCGCTCGAGCCGAACCGGCGTGGCGCCGATTGTGCTCGACTTGCTGGCTCTTAGGACGCGTTGCGACTCTTTGTAGGTGAGCAGCGTGACCTGTGCGCCTGGTGGGTCGCTGTTGAGGACGAGGCTGCCGTTTCCTTCGAGGAGATCGACGTAATGCTTTTCTCGGTCCATCTGGCGGATGAGCGCAGTGTAGTGAATCTGATCGATGATCTCCTTTCTCTTCTCGGCGGTCTGGAAGCGTGACCAGTAGAGATCGGCCAGTCCTCGCTTGGCCTTCTCGAGGTTCGGGTCGTAAGCGAGGGCCTGGGTGAAGGCCCTGACGGCGTCGCTGTAGGACTGTGCCTGCCGCGTCAGGTCGCGCTCGAGGTGGTCCTCGGCGGCCCAGAGTGGGGCTTTGACAGCCACCTCGGCGTGCGGCGGGATCTCTTCGCGCAGCGAGCGGACGGTATTCGAGTGCTCCTCGATGTCGTCGATGGTGCGGAAGTACTCGCGGCTGGCGGTGCGTCCGAGGAAGACCTTGCGCTTGGCTTCCCTGGAGCGCAGCCCTTCGACGTAGCCGAGGACCTCGTCGTGCAGCTCGATGGGAGTGACGGTGCGCCGTTCCCTTTCGGTGGACATGGCGCGCAGGCAGATGTCTTCGAGGTCTTTGGGGATGTGCCGGCCCATGGCCCGCTTGCTGGGCGAGATCAAGTTGCCGCTGGCGACCTGTTCGAGGACATCGATGGCGCTCGCGCCTTCGTAGGGAGGGCAGAGCGTCAGCACCTCGTAGAGGATGGCGCCGAGGGCGTAGACATCGGAGAGCTCGTCGACCAGATCGAGGCGGCCGAGGGCCTGTTCGGGGGGCATGTAGGCGGGGGTGCCGAGGGTCGCTGGCGCGCCACCGTCGGCCTCCATGACCTCGGCTGGCTCGGCCATAAGTCTCGCCAGGCCCCAGTCGGTGACGAGCACCTCGCCGTATTCTCCCAACATGATGTTGTCGGGTTTCAGGTCGCGGTGGACCATCCCTTGGGCGTGGGCGTAAGCCACCGCTTGGCAGACTTCCAGGAAGATGTGCAGCAATCGAGAGAGCGGGTACTCCTTGCGCATGTGCTCGTCCTGCGCGCCGAGGTGGCGCAGGACGTGGCGCAACGAGCTGCGCGTCAGGAGACTCATCGTGTAGTAGGCAGAGCCGTCCGGGAGCAGCCCCACGTCATGAATGGGGATGATGTTCGGGTGCTCCAGCCGTCCGGTCGCTCTGGCCTCCGAGATGAAGCGCTCTTTACGGGCCTGTTCGTTGTCTCCCGAGCCCTGGCGCAGCAGCTTCATGGCGACGACGCGCCCCAAGGCTCGATCAAAGGCACGGTAGACGTGTCCGCCGCCGCCGCGGCCAATCTCCTCCTCGATGACGTAGCGCTCGGAGACCTGGCCGCTGACGATGGCGGCGAGCTCGTCGGAGGCCTCGAACGTGCGCCACTCATCCGAGCTAATCTTCGCGCCGAGGTCGTTGTGGGCCGGCGGGAACATGGTCTCAGCGATGCTGCTCGTGGCTGGATCGACGAGGTCACTCGAGGAAGACGAGCGGTTCCAGGGATCGCTCGATGACTGCGGGGGTTTGCGCTGATGGACCAGCGTGTCGTTGCGGTAGACGAGAGTTTCGGTGCTGTCTTGCTCTGCTTCCTCTTCCTGGCTCCAGGGGATCTCGTCGCAGAGCAGGTCGACGTGTTCTCGGCTGAGGAAGCCCGACGCGATCCAGACCTCCTCGACGGTCTCGAAGCCGGACTCCAGCCTGGAGAGGGCGAGCATGTAGGTGTCGAAATGCAGCCACCCTCTCGTCAGCGCACGCGTCCCGATCTCGACGTGGGTCAAGCGAGGTTCTGTGTTGTCGAGAGTGCTCTTCACTTGAATTCTATCGCCTCGCTTCCCCAAGACCGCTCGGCAATCTCAGTCGTTGGCTCCCCGGAGAACCGGTTGCACAGAAATTCGAGCATACTCGGCCAGCGGACGACCGTCGACCACAACTCGTCGAAAGGTCGGCGGTCGTGTGCGGCACAAGTTCCTGGGGCGTTGGGTTCCTTGTGCATCGACGAACCGAAGTTTCGTCGATGGTCGCGACTTCTCTGGTCGCTCTGGAGCGGACATTGGGGCAGAATGAGCGGTCTGTTCTGGCTCGAGTCTTGTGACGAGAATCCACAGTGCCCAATTGCCGAGCGGACGAGCGAAGCAATAGAGTCCCAACACCCCCCCAATGACCCTGCGCAACCCACTGGATCTGACCGCCGAGCTGAGAAACGGCCGCGCTCTGCTGAGCACGCGCGACGTGGCGATCGGGCCTTGGTTTCTCGTCGAGAGGCTCGTCCTCGAGGTGCCTCCCTTCGCCGATCTCGCGGACCTCGCCGAGCTGGCGAGGTTGCGCTTGACCATCAGTCAGCTTCGCGTGTCGGTCGACGAGTCGTCGCTGAGCCAGACGCTTACGCGAATGCTCGCAGGAGCGAACCGGAAGCTCGGCATCGACGATGTCTCCTTGCGATTCTCGCAGGGTCTCATCCATGTGCTGGTCTGTGGGCACGACGCAGGGCAACGCTTCACCTTGACCTGCGTGCTCACCGTACACGCGGGGCCGCTCAGCGGCAGCCCTCATGAGCTCGTTCTGGTTGTGCAAGAGACGTTGGTTTTCCAGCGGCTCAGCCGGCATCCGCAGTCGATTCTCGCCAATCTCTTCTCCGTCTTTGCGCAGGTCCTCGGCGGCTTGGAAGAAAGTTGGGCGGCGAGCTGGTGGCAGGTCCCTGACGACGGGCGCAGCCTCTGGTTGAGCCCACTGCGGCTCGCTTTTGCCGAGGCCTTCGCGACTCGGGGCTGGAAGATCCCGGCCCTTCCCCAAGGGGTTCACTTCCGGGCCAGCGTCGGCGACGGACGCTTGATGCTCGAGGCGGACACGCCGACCTACTCCGACTTCGAGCGCAGCCCGTCCGGCGCCGAGAGTGCGGGCTTCGACGCCACGAAGGGCAGGCCTTTAGCGGCCGAACAGGCAACACTCTCCCGGTGGTACTTGCTCGACGAGAGCGGCGCGAGCCAGCTGACGCAGAGTGTCGACGCGGCGATTCGAGCGCACCGAGAGGCGACGGCGCTGAACCAGTGCCGGCGCTCCATCGACGAGCTCGGGCTGCACCCCGCCCTGCTCGAACGCATGGGCTACCTCTTGCTTCTCGAAGAGGATGGGAGAGCGGAGCTCGAGGACCTCTGCCGCCGAGCCAGAGACGGCGGCATCGTGTTGCTCTCGGGGCTGCTCGACGCGCTGGCGAGTGATGGAGCGGTCAAAGCCCGAAAGCTCCAAACCACGCTCGAGCAGCTCCCCACCCGAGGCCGTGAGCTCGAGCGGGTCTGCATCTTGCTCGAGCTCGCGCAGGCCGAAGCCAACGAACACCCACAGCGCGCCGTCACTCACCTGCGCGAAGCCCTGCGCGAGAAGAACGACTTCAAGCCTGCGCTCCTCTGCCTCGCTGGGGTCTACGCCAAGACCGCGCAGTACGACGTGCAGATCGAAGTCCTGAAGCGCGCCTCGAAGCTCGAAGCCGACCCCATCCGACGCGGTGTCCTGCTCACCGAGCTCGCCGAAACCATCTTCCTCGGCGTCAACGACGCGCGCGGCGCTGCCAATGTCCTCAATCGCGCGAAGGAGCTCGCCGAAGCCAACCCCACCAGCCTGATCCGAGTCGCCGAAGGGTTCTTGCGCATCGGCGACGTGCAGTCTGCGGTCAAAGTCTCCAGCGCCGCAGCGGCGCTGCTCGAGCGCGACGGCTCGGGAGAGCGAGCCGCCGAGCTGTACACACGGGTCGCTCGCTTCTGGCTCGAGCTCGGGGATGTGCCCAACGCCCGACTGGCCTGCAAAAGCGCCCTACGCGTCTCCCCGAACCACGCATCCGCGACGTTGACCTTGGCTCGCAGCTACCGCTCGAAAGAGGACGCCTCCAAAGGCGTCGAGATGCTCGAAACGCTGATTGAGTCCCTCGAGTTCGGCGCCCGCAACCGGGGTCCGTCCAACGGTCCGCAAGGAGACGCCCCCGCCGTCTCCATCCTCGCCGATTGTTTCGGCACCCTGGCCGAGCTTAACATCCTCCTCGGCGACGACGCCCAGACCCTCCTCGCCTATCGCCGAATGCTCTCCCTTTCGCCCAGCTCCGCCAAAGCCTTCGACTGGTTGGAGGACCACTTTCACAACGCCGGACGCTATGAGGAGCTGGTCGACATCCTGCAGCTGCGGGTCGAACACCTCGACGATCGCGACCTGATCCGAGACCACCTGTTGACGTTGTCGCGCATCTATGACGACCACCTCGATCTCCCGTCCGATGCCCTGAAGTTTCTAGAGAAGGCCGCTCAACTCGCGCCGCTCACCAAGCCCACCTTCAACCGCTACATCGAGCTCCTCGAGCGGACCCAGAGCTCGTTCGAGCTACGCGAAGCGTTGGAGAAGCAGGTCGAGCTCATCGTCGAACCCATCGAGAGGGCGGCGCTTTTTGCCAGGCTCGGCCGGCTCAACCTCGATTCCCTCAAGGATGCAAATCAAGCCTGCGCCGTGCTGCGGCGTGCGGTCGCGCTGCAGCCTTCGGACCGCGGCCACCTCCTCGAGCTGCGCCGAGCGCTTTGGGCCGCTGGCCTCCACGACGACTTGCCCAACGTCCTGGAACGGATCGCCACTTTGACGGACGACTTGGCAGCCAAGAGGCCACTCCTCATCGAAGCCGGAGACGTCCTCTTCGAGCATCTCGAGCGACCGCATCGAGCCCTTCGCTTCTACCAGCGCGCGCTGGAGATCGCTGCGGACCCCGTCCTCGAGACGCGGGTCGCTCGGATTCAGGGAACCCCTCCAGCCCAGTTCGCCGAGGAGGGCCTCGAGGCCCCTCACAACGGGCCGCCGACCGACATCGGCGCCATTGTCGAAGACGCCCCCAAGCCTGCGCTGCGCGAGCGCCGGGACACGCTCGCTACCAACGAAGTGGAGTCCGGGACGCGAGCGAATTCCGACAGCTGGGAGGAGGCGAGCGCCGTTTCCAAAGCCAGCGAGAGCGCCGAGAGCTCCCTACCAGACCCCATCAGCGAGGAGATCGAGGTCACATTACTCAGCGCCCAGAGAGGCGGCGTCGGGTTGCGGCTGGTCTCCAGCGAGGTCGAGGGCTACGCCGACATCCCAGAGCTGCCGGCGGAGCAGAACAAGTGGGAGTACCGAAAGTTCTCCATGGCTCCCGAAACCAACCCGGAGCGCCCCTCCGTCATCGACCGTCCGGGGGGCGAGGAGCCCAAAGCGGAGAAGACCACGCTCGCCAGTGGCTCTATCGTTTCCGAGGTCCAGGAGAAGACCGCTCATCCAGCCGCAGCATCCAGCTCGAGCGCGCAACAAGAGGAGAAGACGGTTCTCGCGACCTGGCCGCGCGGCTCGCTGGGAGCAAAGCAAGACCAGCCAACGCTCGGTCTTGGCCCTCTGCCAACGAAAGCGGAACCGACCGTGATCGCGACGGGGCCCCTCCAGCTTCAGCACGGCTCGCCGGCAGCAGGGACGGCGCTGGCGCCTCGAGTCGCGGGCGAAACCCCTCAAGACCAGACGGCGCTGCCGAGCGGCCCCTACCCCACCATCGCGAGCGCAGGCATTCCAGCTTACTCGCTTCGAGGGAGCGCCGCGCCGGAAAGCGAGCGAAATCCCATCGACCACGCCGATCCCGAGTTCACCCTGCCGTCTGCTCAGGAAGCCCCTGACTGGAGAGAGATGGCCAGACGCTGGACCGCCGCCTCGACCAAGATAGGCCCCTCCGTCGATCTCGGCCCATCGCACCCCCTCGAGCCTCCGAGCTTCGACGAGCGTGACCACGACGAGAATGAAGACAGCGACGAGCTTTATGAGCGACCGCTCTCCGACGACCACTCTCTAGACCCGCTGGTGAAGCGGGTCGAACAGGCCCGGCGCAGCGGCGACACCGCGGCGCTGGTCGACGCCCTCGAGGGGCTCGGCGACAAGCAGCTACGCACGGCCGAGAGGGCCCGCGTCTTCCAGGAGATCGGCTGCCTGGCGTACTTCGAGCTCGAGGACGTAGAGAAGGCCAAGACCTTCTTGGAGCGGGCCTGCGTCTACGATCCAGATGGAGTCGGTGTCGAGGACGAGACCCTGACGGCGCTCGAAGGGATTTACGAGGACCTAAAAGACTACGGCTCGTTGCTCAACGTCTACCAACGCAAGCTCGCCCGGTGCGAGGTGGTCGAGATGATGCGGGTCTATCGCCTGCTCATCGCCCAGCTCGCCCACGAGAAGCTCGGCGACCACCTCCTTGCCAGGCGGCAGCTCGAGATCGTCCTCGCCCGCGAGCCGCAACACGTCCCGGCGCTCAAGCTCATCGTCGACGTCGAACGTTCCCTCAACAACCCAACCCTCGCCGCGAACCACCTACAGCAACTCATCACCGTCGTCGGCGACGAGGACGAACAGACCCCATTTCGCCTCCTCCTCCCCGAGATCTTCCGAGAAGCAGGAGACACCGAGCTCGCCCGAAAGCATTACTGGCTGCTCATCGGGTCAGGGAAGGCCTCCGGCGCGGTGCTCGACCGCCTCAAGGGCCTCTGCCGCGAGAGCGACGACTGGACCGGGCTCATCGACTGCCTACTGTTCGAGCTCTCGACCCTGACAAAGGACCTCTTTCAGAGCCGAACCTTAGAGGGTTTGAGCGCCTTCTCCAGCAAACAAATCCCGCCTCACCTCACGGTCGTCGTCAGTCAACTGCTTAGGGAGATGGCCGACATTCTCTCGCTCAAGCTCGAGGCCCAAGAAGAGGCCTGGGAGCTCTATCGCAAGGTGCTCGACTTGCTCCCCGAGGATCCCTACGTCCTCGAACGCTTCATCGACCTCGCCAGGAGACTGCAGCATTGGAACGCGCTCTCCAACGCGCTCGTGCGACTGAGCAGTATTTTGCTCGATCCCCTGCTGCAATTCGAAGCGCTGTACGAGGCCGCCTTGGTGAATAAGGGTCTCATCGCGGATCCCTTGCGCGCCAAGAGCCTGCTCGAACGGGCCCTGGCGCCCTTTGGCAACCAAGACGCCCAAAGACCCAAAGGCTTCCAAGAGGCCCGCGAGCTCCTCGACGCCCTGAACGCCGCGGTGGTGGTGCGGTTCTCGTTTGGCAGCAGCACCGAACGCCACACGCCGCCTCGCTCCGCCCTCGTGAGCGCCGAAGAAATCCAGGACGCCGTCTTCGATCCGTTCTCGAAAACCGAGGTCAAAGCCCGCATCCAAGCCATCGAGAACGCTTTCGAGAAGAGCCAGAATCGGGAAGAGCGGGTCGCGCTACTGACCGAAAAAGGGGTCGTGCTCTCCCGTTACCCCGAGACCCAGCGAGACGCCATTATCTCGTTGCGGGCTGCGCTCGCCCTCGATCCAAACTATGTCCCCGCTCGTCTCTCTCTCATCGACGGTTTGCTTGCCAACGGCGAAGTGGAGCAGGCACTCAATCACCTCGTCGTGCTCTCCCAACGAGCCAAGCCAGACCATCTCGACGCGGCGAACGTCGCCGAGATGCGCAACATGGTCGACATCATCGTTGCCACCGGACAACCCAGCGTCATCAGCCGCGCCAACAATCTCATCAAACTTCTCCAAACCCTCTGACCGTGCCGTTCGACCCACACCCCGCTCGACAAGGCGTCCACCCGCAGGTCACTCTCGTTGGTCCAGCGAGACCCGTGACATCGCTGTGCCTCGCCTTGCTCTTGATACTGACGCCGCTGGCCTGCGATTCACCCGTCGCACCGTCGCTGGACAAAAAAGAGCCAGCCGTGACCGCCTCGCCACCCCCCCGCAGCGAGCCCCTCGGCGACGAAGCGACGAGCACTGCGTCTCGACCGCCACACGGCTCCAGCGCCGTCACGAAGACCGTCGCTCGCACCCTCAACTCCCTCCGAAACGGCGCCCGCACCGGCCTCCTCGTTCCCCATGACGGCTCTCGCCTCGATGGCCCCCCTGAACTCCAGTTCGCTGTGATCACCGACTTGCACGTGCGGCAGTCCAGTCAGCGCGGCGATCCGATCCCCAGGGGACTTTACCGGCTCGTGGACGCTTTGGTTCTTGCTCGTCCTGACTTCGTCGTCGTCACGGGGGACCTCACCAGCGGTGACCGTGACCTCCATTTCTCGCCTCGGACCATGGACCGTTGGTGGACCTCGGCCAGGACCGCACTGACTCCACTGCGGGAGGCCAATATTCCGGTGCTCATCATCCCCGGAAACCACGACGCCTATACCGAGGAACAGCAGCAGGCTTATCGGCGCGCTTGGGTAGACCTCCCGCTGTGGCTCGCTTCCTTGGAGATTCGTGAGGACCCCCTCGACGACCCGCCCTTCTACTACTCCGTCGACGTGGGAGACCTCACGCTGGTCTTGCTCAACGTCGTCAGCCGCTCGCTCGCCGAGGAGCAAACCTGGTGGCTCGACCACCTCGTGATGATGCAAGACGACGCTCCTTTCATCGCCTTCGGGCATTTGCCGCTGCGCAGTGTGGTCGGCGACGAGCTGACCAACAGTCATCTCGAAGGCAACCTCGGTCGGCGCCTGGTCAAAGGGAACGTGCTCGCTTACTTCTGCGGCCACGAGCACCTCCTCTGGGACGAGTGGATCGAGTTGGTCCGAGGCGGCCGCATCCGCCAGATCATCTCGGGCGTCGGAGGGGCCGGCTACCTGCGCTCCTACGGACCCTCCGCCCGCCGATACTGCCTCGCCGACCACTGTCGTCTGCCTGCCAGCTCTACGGTCGTCGAGGTGAATCCTGGCACCTCGCGGCTGACCCAAAACGTGACCTTCGTCTGGGCGGAGGTCCGCCACGGTGAGCTCACCGTTCGACCGCAATTCGTCGACGCCAGAGGGGCCCATCCCTACCCACAAGGGCAGGTCGAGGAACAATAGGCTGGAGGTGAACCGGGTCGGGGCCGGTGTTCGCCTTTGGGACACCCGCAGGTGACCCACGTCGCGACACTCCTTCCTCTTGCTCTGACGACATTCGGCAAGGTGGCCCCCCGAGCCAGTCTCCTCGACGAGCCGGCCCTCTGCGGAGCGGCACGCTTCTTGAGAACTGCTCAGGTACACACACGCCGAGATAGGTGCGACCCCGCCGTCGCAGTGCTGAAGGTTTGCCATGGCCCAGTCGTCACAGGTCAATGTGGGACTGTTTCTTCTTGCAGGAATTCTCGCTGCGCTCGCCCTGTCTCCTCGCGAGGCTCAGGCTGGCGACAAGGTGCTCTGGTACACCGGCAACGCCGGTATCGTGGGCGATGTTGCCGAGCTCGATCTCGAGCTCCGCGCCGCTGGTGCCTCCGACTTCGTGACCACCGACGTGTGGCCCAGCAACCTCATGGACTTCCGGGTGATCTTCGTCGCCATGCCACGCTCACCCTTCGCTGCGAATCAGACCGCCGCACTCCACAGCTTCTTGGAAGCCGGTGGCGTGGCTGTCTTGATGGGCGACTCGTCCTTGATCCTGCCCGAGCACGTCGACACCCTCAACGGCATCCTCGCCGGTCTGGGCTCTCAGAGCAGATTCCTGAGTGCCGGTGGTTTCGAGGATGGATGTGGCAAGGCCGCCCACATGGTGGACGAGCACCCCTTCGCAGCAGGCGTCGATCTGGTCGGCTACGCCTGGACCGGCTCCATCGCCCCGGGCCCTGACACCTTGACCTTGTTGGCGGGACAGCGAGCCCAACAGGTCTTCCTTGCGGCCGAAGAAAATCTGCTGCTCACCGCCGATGTCAACGTCTTCACGGGGCCCTGTGCCCCCTTGGCAGACAACCGGGTCCTGTATCGTAACCTCTTTGGGGCGTGGTGTGACGGGGACCATGATGGCCACTTGAACTCGCAGGCTGTCTGCAACGGCGACGACTGTGCCGACGCCGACGCCAGCATCTACGGCGGAGCTGTTGAGAGCTGTGACCTCATCGACTCTGATTGCGATGGGAGTCTCGTTGACGAGTTCGCCGATTCTGACGCCGATGGTCACCCTAACTGTGTCGAGGCCGACCTGGACAGCGATGGCGTCCTCAATGAACTGGATCCTGTCCTCGACAACCCGTTCATTTGCGGAGACAACGACGACGATGGCTGCGATGACTGCTCGATCGGTGTCGACGGCTTCGGTCCCGCTTCCGACGTGACCCCGGACAACGACGGCACCGACACCGACCACGACGGACTCTGCGACCTCGGAGACCAGGACGACGACAACGACTCCATCATCGATTCCCTCGACCCTGCTATCAACGACCCCAAACGTTGCGGGGACTCGGATAATGACCAGTGCGATGACTGCGCAATAGGCACCGACGGCTTTAGCCCTCTCTCCGACGTACACACCGAGGCCGATGGGTTGGACACGGACGCCGACGGTCGCTGTGATCTTGGGGACCTCGACAGAGACAATGATGGCGTCGCGAACGAAGCCGATGTTGCCCCTCTGAACCCCAGCCGATGCTCCGACGTCGAGGACGATGGCTGCGATGACTGTTCGGCTGGTCAGGGTTTCGCCCCCGCCAACGACGGCACCGACACCGACCACGACGGACTCTGTGACGCCGGCGACGCCGACGACGACAACGACGGCGTCGCCGACTCCAGCGACCCACTGACCAGCGATCCCAAGGTCTGCGGCG
>PFUG01000556.1:0-9685 GCA_002789955.1 Deltaproteobacteria bacterium CG_4_9_14_3_um_filter_63_12
CTGACCCGCCGGGGGACTTTGTCCCCCGGACCCCCAATGACTTTCTTTTTTCTGTAATCAACAACATGCCGGTATTTTTGAAGAATTCCTGAGGATGGGGGGGCGCTCCTTGCAGTCAATAAACATGGAGAGTCATGACGGTTTACACTAGTGCCTAAACGTCCGCCGCACCCACAACCTCGCCATCACCAGCGCCGCCAACATCTTGGCGATGGTCAGACCGAAGTTGAGGATGTGGTCGGCAAACTCGATGGGCAAGCTCAGGATCGCGCCCAACAAGACCACGGCCGCAAACGCCTCGACGATGGGCAGCAGGAAGTTCGTGGTGCGCTGCATCGGGCGATCGGGCAGGATTTGCCTCGCGATGTGGTAGCCGACTGTGAACCATGGCGTGAACTGTAACGACACGAAGCGCAACATGCGCGCAAAGACCGTGATGTCGCCAGCCTTGATGACGGCATAGTAGAGGGCCAACACCACCGTCACCGTGGTGCCGTAGATGATGGGAAAGACCAGACTGGCCAACAGGTCGAGCACGGTCTGAAAGGGCCCGAGCGGCTTTGGAGTGGTCATGGTTTGGGCTCGTTGTGGAGCGGGGGCTTGGACAGTGGGTCGAACTCTCGCCGGTACGTGCGCTATTTCCGAGCAGAACGAACACAGGAATCACGCGACAGTCGTCTACGACTCCGGTTGGAAGTCAGGCTCACGATTCCCTCGTCGGAGGGGAATGAGAGTCGGGCGTGGGAGCCCGTCGCGGTCTTGAAGGCCGTCGGCCGGTCCTTGGCGATGGTCGTGACCAGCGGGTGGAAATCTACCACAGCGGGGGACGGTGTGCAGCGGTGCGCTTTGAAAAGAGACGGGCCCGCCCTCGAGGAGAGTGGGCCCGGCCGGAAACTCAGAAACGTCCCGACTACAGGAAGAACCGATAGCCCAGCGCCAAATTGAGCGCGCCAGCGTTGGTGTTCTGCAACACGGTGCCGTCGATGGCGGCGTAGGCGAACTGCACCTCGAACAAGATGGAACCTGGGCCGACGAAGAAGTCGGCCCCGAGGGCGCCGTAGCCACCGAAGTCGGTGGCGGTTTCCTCGTTGTCGCCATAGGGCATGCCGTTGGACTTGCCGCTGACCTCGGTGCGGCTCAGGACCATGCGCCCGCCTGCGGCGACGTAGGGCCGCACCCAATCGGCCGGAACCGGGATGCGGTAGAGCAGGCCGAGGGTGAGGTTAACCTGTTGCAGGGTCAGGTCGTAGCTCCAGGTTCCGTCGCCAGGGAGCCGGGGGTCGGCCACGTAGACCGTGTCGGCCGCCGAAGGCCCGGCGTACTGACCGGCGAGGAAGATCTCGATGTCGCGGTTCACGGGCTCGGGCAGGGGCAGGGTGTAGCCCAGCTCCAGCTCGCCCACGAACGACGTGCCGAGGTCCGACGTCAGCTGGCCAAAGCCGCCGCCGACTTTCGGGGCGATGACCAGGCCGACGCCGAAGAGGCCGCCGCTCTCGTAGATGGGGCCGTCGCCTGCGGGGCCGACCTCGACGGAGTCTTCGACCGAGCCTTCATCAGTGGACTCGTCGAAGGGGTCTTCAGCGGGGGTCTCGTCGATTGGGGTTGCGTCGACCGGCGCCTCGTCAGCGATGGGCGCCTCGTCAGCGATGGGCGCCTCGTCAGCGATGGGCGCCTCGTCAGCGACGGGCGCCTCGGGCTCTGTTCCTGGATCATCTTGAGCGTGGGCGCGTGCTCCCGTCCCAACGGTGAGGAGCATCCCAACAGCGATCGCAAACACAATGCGGAATGGGGTCTTCATGGGTCGGCTCCTATTGCACGGTCGTTTCGACGGAGGTCGAGGCGGTGTCGGTGCCAGTGGTGCCACCGGCGATGAAGAAGAAGGCACTCTCTTGGGCGACCGAGCAGTAGGCTCGGAGCACATTGATGCTGCCACCTCCGAGGCTGTTCCAGTTATCGAGGTCCGGTCCAGCGACCAATGCGGTCGAGGTGTCGGAGGTGGAGAGGGAGTTGCGCTGGCCGCCGAAGACGTAGAGGCGGCCACTTGCGTCGCCACCGCCACCCGCCCCGCGGGTCGGCGTGAAGCTGGTTTCGGCGTCCAGAGCTCCGGGCGCGGTGGTGATGAGCTCGGGGGAGGTGCTGGTGGCGTCCAAGCGGCCGGAGCTCACGTCACCAGTCCAAGAGGTGGCGCCGGTGGTTCCAGACCCGACGAAGATGAAGGCCTGGCCGCCGGGGATGAGGTTGGTGTCGTCGGGGTCGACGACCCAGGCGACCAGGTCGGCCTTGGCGCCACCGATGCCCTTGGGGCTCACGGTCCAGGTCGAGAGAGACTGGCTGCCGTCGGCTCCGACGGTGAGCGTGGCGTATTCGTAGGTGTCGAGATACGTGCCCGACGCGCTGCGTCCGCCGAAGGCGTAGAGGTAGACCTCATCGGCGGCGTTGGGGTTGTTGACGGCGACCGTGACGTGGCCCTCACGAGTCGTGGTCAGAGGCGAGCCCGTGAGCGTGTGCCACACCCCGAGGGAGCCTTGCGGCAGGGGCACGGCGCCAGCGGTGGTTGTGCCGAGGCCGTCATCGAGGAACTTGCAGTCGAAGTCGACACCGCACTGGCAGGCGCGGTCGGGAGCGCAGCTCATCTCGCCCAACAGCTCGAGGCTGTCCACCGAGCCGTTGAGGCTCGGCGAGCGGTAGATGCGGTAGCCGTTGGCTCCGGGAATCTCAGCCCACGTGAGGGTAAGCTCGATCTTGTCGGGGAGGGCGGGCAGCTGAACGGTGAGGACCTCGCCGGGGAGGCTCTCGCCGCCGGGGTTGCTGGCATCAGTGGTGGGGAAAGTGGCGGCGATGCGGTAGTACCACAGTCCTCCGTCGAGGCCGCTGGTGCCGTCGCCCAAGAGGGCGTCGAGGTCGAGGACCTCTGGGCCAGCGAGGGGATCGAGGATCTGGGCGCGGAGGGTGGTGTCGGTTGCGGTGGAGCCGTCGTAGCCGCCGGTCAGGTAGACGAACCGGCCGACGCGCGCCGAGCCGGCAAAGGAGCGCGGCGAGGGCAACGAGTGGCTCTGGGGGAGCCAAGTGGCGAGGGTCCCGAAGACGTCGACGCCGACGCCCTCGACACTGGTCTTGGCGCTGGCGAGGGTGCCGCCGTCCCCGCCGATGGCGTAGACGAAGCGGCTGGTGTTGGTGGGCCGCCCAGCGATCAAGGAGAGGGCGCGTCGGCCTTCGACCATGGCGGGTGCGGTCTTCCAGGGAGCGAGGTTGAACGACGGGTTCTTTATGGAGACCGCGGAGTAGGTGAAGGAGGCGCCGGTGAGATCGTCGGTGAGCTTCACCAAGCACACTGAGCCGGCCGGGTCGCCGGTGACAGGCATGAGAGCCTGAACCACCGAGCCGTCTGCGCTGGTGACGTTGGCGGCGGCGCTGGTGATGACGCCCGTCGTTGGGTTCTTGCAGATGCGCTCGACCGTGGTCTGAGAGGGGTCGGTGGGGAGGTCGTCGCCGCGGATGGTCATGGGTGCGTTGGCGGTATCGACCATGGAGTTGGGAACTACCGCGGTGATGACCGGCGGCTCGCCCGTCGTGACGGTCAGCGCCTGAACACTGAGCCCGACGGTGCCGTCAGGGTTGACGACGATGAGGTCGTACTGGCCGGGCGTCATGCCGTCGGGGACCACAGCGGTGAGCTTGGTGGCGTCCTCGAAGATCATGGCCCGCAGGCCGATGGCCGTGGCGCCAGCGCCGGTCGGATTCGGGTTCAGGTAGGCACGCGGCGTCGAGACGAACTGCACGAAGCCAGCTGGCGCCGGGTCGATCGCGGTGATCGTGACGGCTGTGGGCTTGGTGGGCGAGACGAAGCCGGGGTCGATGGTGTCCAGCGCGATGGTGAGCTGATCGGTGATGACCAGCGCACCCGGGAGCCCGCCGACGCAGCCGATGGCGCTGGTGACGCGCACTTCGTAGGTGTCGGGAGGAAGCCCCGAGGGGATGGGAGCCAGGATGCGATTGGGTCGGATGGGGCTGCTGAAGCCGCTGATGTCGGTGACGGTGCCAGCGGTGTCGACCAATTCCAAGGTCGCTGCGTTGGCGGTCAGCCCGGAGGTGAAGACGGTGATCTCGATGGAGGCGCCGTTGTAGAGCACTGGCGGGTCGACGAAGAAGACGATGGGGGTGGGGTCGACGGTGAGGGCGTCGACCAAGGTGTCGCTGCAGCCCACGCCGTTTTGCACGGTGAGGTCGTAGGTGCCAGCGGGAATTCCCGAAGCAAAATCGGCGACCAAGGTATTTCCTGACGGGTCGACGGTGACGGCGGTCGCGGTCGTCGTTCCGACGGTGACCGTGGCGGCGGCCGCGAAGCTGCCGCCCGTGATGGTCAGGGACTCGGTGACGTCCGAGCAAATATTGCTGGGCACGACGCCTGTGATGGTCGGGGGCGCGACGATGGCGAAGACCCCCGAGGTGGTCGAGGCGCAGCCGCTGGGCGCGGGGTTCGTGACGCTGAAGGCCACCCCGCCGACTGGGTAGGCGGCGGCGTTCACCGAGATCACGAAGGTGTCACAGCTGTCGACGGTCAGGCCGTCGACGGTGAGTGCGGTGCAGTCCGTGATGCTGGAAGGCACGACCGGGACGCCCTCGACCTGCACCTCGAAGTCGGCGCCGTCGACACGCAAGAAACCCGTTCCGCGCACGGTGACGTCGAGCGTTCCGGCGAGGGTCTGACAGATGGTCGCGGGCTCGGCGGAGGCGATGGTCAGGGCTGGCGGGACGACCAGCGCGGTGGTGCTGATGGTCGAGCAGCCCGCCGGAGTTGGGTTGTTGATGATGACAAGGGGGTTGCCCTCGCTGAGGGAGCCCTGCGCGATGGTCACGTCGATGCCGGTGCAGCTCTCGACCGTGAGTCCGTTGGCCGCGACGGGAGCGCAACCGCTGACGGTGTCGACGGTGACGACGTTTCCGTCGATGACGACCTCGGGGTTGGCGCCACCGATGGTCAAGAACCCTGTCCCCGTGATGGTCAAGGTGCGAGCGCTGTCGTCGGTGCAGACCAAGGGGGGCGCGATGAAGAGGATCTTGGGGCCCTCGACGATGGTGAGGAGGTCGGGCGCGGCGGCCGAGCAGCCGGCTGGGTCGGGGTTGGTGACCGAGATTACTGGGCTGCCCGGTTGCTGGCTGCCCTGCGGGATGTTGACCAGGATCGAGGCGCAGCGCTGCACAGCGAGTCCCTCGACGGGCAGAGTCTCGCACCCCGTCGTGGGTTGAGTGACGTCGGCGGCGGGAAGGTCGACGCCGTCGAAAGCGACGGTCGGCGGCACACCGTCGACGAAGATGAACCCGCTGCCGGAGAACTCGAGCTGCTGGTCGGTGTCGTCGACGCAGATGAGGGGCGGCTGGACGTCGGAGAGGATCGGCGTCGGGACGAGGACGAGACCCGTGCTCGTGGAGCTAGAGCAACCGGCAGGTTCGGGGTTGGTGAGCTCGATGACTGGGAAGAGGACCTCGGTCTGAGCGGCGTCTTCGGGGATCTCGACGGTCACTTCGGTGCAGGTTCGCACGGTGTGTCCCATGGTTTCGAGGTCTTCACAGGTGCCCGCGATGGAGACCACCGTGATGGCGACGCCATCCATTGTGACCGCAGGGAGCACCGAGTCGATCTCGAGGAAGCCGGTCCCTTCGAGGACGACTTGTCGGGGACCCTCGGCGACGCAAGCCATGGGCGGACGGACGGCGGTGATGACCGGAGCCGGCACCACTCTCAGGTCGATGGCGTCCTCAGACGGGACGCTGACGCAATCGGCGGTGGCGGGGTTCTGGAACTCGACGGCGTGGAAGCCCGGTGCGACGGTGTTTTGCGCGATGGTGGCGACGCCGTCGGTACAGGTCGACGCCATAAGGCCTTTGTGAGCCACCGGCGTGCACGAATCGAGGGAGTCGAAGAGCAGGCTCACGCCTCCGACGCTCAGGGTCGCGTCGACGCCGTTGAGCTGCAAAATGGTCGTGCCCTGCAACGTGATCTCGCGGTTGCCTTGCTCGACGCAGACGACGCCTGGGGTCACTTGGCTGACACGCGGGCGGTCGACGACGGCGAGCGCGCCAGCCGAGGTGGCTTGGTTCGTGTTGGCGTTGGTGATGCGCAGGTCGTAGACGCCTTCGGGCAGATTGCCGGTGGAGCCGTCCGAAAGCTGCAGGTCGTCCTTTACCATGAACGTCATCTGGTCCTGACTCTGCCAGTGCAAGAGGTCTGCGTTGGCCTCACCCGGGCGACCGCCGTAGACAACCTCGGCGTTGTCCCCAGCGGAACCGTCGAGGTTCTGCGTGCGCACCAGCGTCATCTGGGGCAGTGCCGTCTTAGGAGCGTCGGGGATGTCGAAGGGCAGGGGAGAGAGCTTGCTTCCCGTGACCACTGTGGCGGTTCCCTCGGCGGGGTGCTGCATCTTGCAGACGATGCCTGGATCGACGGGCAGCGCTTGGCCCGGCGCAGGGCTCTCGATGCCCGGTTTGGGGCCGGCGAGCTCCTCGGCGCAGCCGAGCCAGAGAGCGCATTGGATGATAATTAAGCCAGCGAGAGCGGGCTCACGAAGCCTTCGTTTCACGAACATGGCGTCCTCGGGGTGAAATATTTTGAACGAGAGCACGTATAGCGATCTTGTTCGCAATGGTCGAGTGGATTTTGGAATGCAAACTCGAGCAGTGGTGTCGGCTCGGCCAGACTCCAATGCTGTACTTGCCTTCGCGGTGTATTCTGCGGGAATAGAGTTTTTCCTCGTGAGAGCGGTGGAGGCTTGCCACGGAGGCCGGACAATGGCCATGCTGTGTTTGCTTATCGCTCAGTACATCCGAGTTAGGAGGTCATCATGCATCGTCACTTTCTCCTCCTTGTGGTCCTCGCATCACTCAGCCTGTTTGGTGGCTGCGACGACGCGACGAGCAAGGTCATCAACAGCGACGCCGAAGACGGGTTGCTCGACATCACGAACAGCGACGTGACCACCGACGCGCCGCCCGAAGACGTCGACGTTCCGCAGGACATCGATGCGTCGCAAGACAGCGATGCGGTGCTAGACAGCGACGTGCCGCAAGACAGCGACGTGCCGCAAGACAGCGAACTCACTGATTCCGACTCCGCCGATTTGCCCGACAGCTGCCTCGTAGACGGGATCGCCTGTGTCGCTGGCGGCGACTGTTGCTCGGGGACGTGCAACAGCGCAGGGCTCTGCGGCGCTGAGGTCTGCTTCATCAACAGCACCCCCTGCGCCGCCGACACAGAGTGCTGCACGAGCTTCTGCCATCCCGACTCGGGCCTCTGCGACGATTGCAGCGCCGACGCCGTCGTCTGCGCCACCGACGGCGACTGCTGCAGCGCCATCTGCGACTCGGTCACCAACCAGTGTGCGAGCTGCCGCGTGCCCGGAAACGCCTGCAGCTCCAGCAGCGACTGCTGCACGGGCCTCTGCGACGGGTTCTCTGGAAGCTGCGTCACCTGCTTGGCGCTGACCCGCACCTGCAGCGCGGACGCCGAGTGTTGCTCCGGGATCTGCGACGCCGGAGCCTGCGACAGCGCTCGCTCCGACGGCTCTGCCTGTGGCGCCAACACCGAGTGCCGCTCGGGTTGGTGCGACCCCGTCACCCTGCTCTGCGCGAGCTGCAAAGCCGCCATGAATACCTGCTTCATCGCAGGCGAGTGCTGCGACGGCTACTGCGACGCTGGGATCTGCGCGACCTGCCTCGGCGACGGAAGAAACTGCAGCTCCAACGCCGACTGCTGCACCGACAACTGCGACCCCGTGACCTCGAAATGCGGTTGCCGCGCCGATGGCAGCGCCTGCACCAGCGGCGCCGATTGCTGCGGCGCGACCTGCAACTCGGCTGGAAGCTGTGGCATCGAAGGCTGCACCGCTGACACCCAGACCTGCGCCGTCGACGGCGACTGCTGCTCGAGCTACTGCGATCCCACCTCGTTGACCTGCGCCACCTGCCGCAGCGATGCCAACGGCTGCACGACGGGCGGTCAGTGCTGCTCGACCTACTGCGACTCGGTCTCGACGACCTGCGCGAGCTGTAAGTCCGACACCGTCTCCTGCACCTTCGACAACGAGTGCTGCTCGAACGTCTGCGACCGCGTGACCGGCCTGTGCTCGACCTGCCTGGTCGAAAACAACTCCTGCAACTATGACGGCGACTGCTGCACGTCCATTTGCGACAGCCTCATCGGTCAGTGCGCCACCTGCCGACTCGACACGAACCATTGCACCCAAGACACCGAGTGCTGCTCGAACACGTGCGATGCGCTCAAGAGCCAATGCGCGAGCTGCCTGTCGCTCAACAACTCGTGCACCACCAACACCGACTGCTGCTCGGGCATGTGCAACCAAAACGGCATCTGCTCCATCACCACCATCGCTTGCGCTCCCTCGGGTGGCGCCTGCACCGACGGCGCCGACTGCTGCTCCGGCCGCTGCGCACTCAACAACGGCGTCGGCGTCTGCCTCGCCGGCGGCTCCTCCTGCGAGATCGAAGGAGCGGCCTGCACCAGCGCCGCCGACTGCTGCTCGCTGAGCTGCGCCGCGGGAGCTTGCACCCTGGCGAGCGTCTGCGCCTCCATCGGTGAAGCCTGCACCACGGACACGGCGTGCTGCAGCAACAACTGCAACGGCACCACCTGCCAAGCGAGCACCTCCGATCCCGTCTGCCTCAACGCCGGCGAGAGCTGCGCCCTTGACGGCGATTGCTGCTCCAAATCCTGCGCGGATTTCAGCGGCGCCCTGCGCTGCATCACGGGCGGCTTCTGCCGCAGCCAAGGTGAGGTCTGCAGCACGGACGCCGACTGCTGCAGCTCGTTGTGCGAGGCCGGCTACTGCGCCACCCCAACCGGCACCGGGACGTCGACCTGCCTCATGGCTGGCGAAGCCTGTGAAGCAAGCAAAGACTGTTGCTCGTTCCGCTGCCTAGGCGATGGCACGACCTACAAGAGCTGTCGCTACGCTGGGGGCTGCCAGCCCTTCGGCGAGCTTTGCACCACCGACGCGACCTGTTGCAACCAAGCAGGGCGCTGCAACGACCCGAGCATCCTCGGGACCTGCGAGATGCTCTCTGGCCGCAACATCGGCCGCTGCAGCACGATCGCAGGCAATCTGCCCGCCGGCTCAGTGTGCGGTGACGGCTTCCCGTCTGGCTCTCAGTGCTGTGGCGGCTCCAGCAACTGCGTGATGACCTCCAGCGGCATCGAGCGCTGCTTCGGCTCGTTCACCGAGTGCGTCGCCAACGGCGGAACCTGCTACATCGGAGAGCAGTGCTGCAGCGGCCTCTGCACCCTCGACAACACCGGCAATCTCGTGTGCTCCGGCTCGCAATGCACCGCAGTTGGCGATGGCTGCTCCGTCAACGGTGACTGCTGCAACAACCAATGCAGCCCACTCGGCCTCTGCTGTGAGACCGTCGGCGCCAGCTGCACCTCCGACGGCGACTGCTGCTCCGATCTCTGCGATCCCGTCACGCAGATGTGCGCCACCTGCCTGGCCAACTCCAACGCCTGCACCAACGACGCCGAGTGTTGCTCTGGGCTCTGCGACCCGTCTACGCGCCAGTGTGCGTCCTGTCTGTCCAGAGGAAACGCCTGCACGACCAGCGCCGAGTGCTGCGGCACCATCCCCTGCAACAGCCAAGGCGTCTGCGGCCTCGACGCCGCCTGCTTCCCCAACGG
>PFUG01000556.1:9702-12379 GCA_002789955.1 Deltaproteobacteria bacterium CG_4_9_14_3_um_filter_63_12
ACGCCGAGTGCTGCACCGACTTCTGCGACCCCGTCACCAACCGCTGCGCTGGCTGTAAGGCTGACACCAACAGCTGCACCGCCAACTCCGAATGCTGCTCGAACTTCTGCGACCCCGTCACGGGCGAGTGCTCGAGTTGCAAGGCCAACACCAACACCTGCACCGTGAACGCCGAGTGCTGCTCCAACCTCTGCGACCCGCTCACCCACGTCTGCGCCAGCTGCAGGAGTATTGGCAACAGCTGTGTCGGCGACGGCGACTGCTGCCAGCCCAACCTCTGCGATCCCTCGACCAAGAAATGCTCCGACTGCTTCGTAGACGGCAGCCCTTGCACGACCGGCGCGGACTGCTGCGACCGCGCCTGCAACAGCGGCGGCATCTGCGGCCCAGAGGCCTGCACTCCCGTAGGCACGGCGTGTACGTCGAGCAGCGATTGTTGTTCGGGCTTCTGCAACCCGGTCGATCAGCACTGCGGCGCCTGTAAGTCGGACGGAATCTCCTGCGCGGAGAACGGCGAATGCTGCGGCGACTACTGCGATCCCCTCACCAACCTGTGCGCCTCCTGCAGGTCCGATGGCAACACCTGCACCGGCAACAGCGACTGCTGCTCCAACTTCTGTGACAACGGCGTCTGCGGGCAGATCGCCTGCTTGCCCGTGGGCGACGTCTGCCTCAACGGTGGACAGTGTTGCTCCGGCATCTGTAACAACGGCGTCTGCTCCACTGCCTGCCTCGGCATCGGCGTCAGCTGCACCGGAGACATCGACTGCTGCTCGGGCAACTGCGATCCCCAGACGATGACCTGCAAGCAACCCACGACCAACTGCGGCAACTACGGGACGTCCTGCACCCAGACCAGCGACTGCTGCTTGGGCCTGGATTGCTTCTCCAACGTCTGTTCGTTCACCTGATCGCCTGATCGCCAGCATTGGGGCGGCTCTCGTCAGTCGCCCCCGTGCTGTCAGGACGCCATGCATCGCGCAACGGTAACTTTGGGGCGGCCCTTGGCCGCCCCACTCTTCGCCCTCCTCGTCCTCCTCGTCGCATTCGGCGCCAGCCCGGCCGCCGAGGCAGAGAGCCCCAAGCCCCAGGCCGAAGAGACGCCCACAGCAGCACCAACAGAGCCCACCCATCTGCCTGCGCATGGCCTACTGCCAGTGCTGGCAAGGCTGTGTCCTGACGCAAAAGGTCGACGGCCCGGTTCGCCTGAGTCCGGGGGCGAATCCAATCCCTGGCGATTGGTACCGACTCCTCGACGAGCCCGACGGCAACGCCTTCCTGATGCACAGCGAGGTCTGTCTGCTCGACGAGACCAACCATCGCACAGGGGTCTGCTTCGAGGCCCTGGACATGCCGGCCTGCACGGGCTCGTGCTACCCGGTCGCGCCGGGCTTCTCGTGCGAGGCGGTCGTCACGGATGGCATCCCGACCTCCTGCACCCGCGTCGAAGAGCCAGCAAAATAGCGGCTCAACGCTCGGATTTCGCGTCCGATAGCCGGGCGAGTCGAGCGAGGTTGGGTCCTGTCAGACCCCTTTCGAACATCGCGGTCGTGGCCCGATCGACGTCTAGGGAGCCGTCGGGGCGCAACAGGCGGCGCGCCGCATCGTCCCCTAAATCGTCGGGTGAAATGGCCGAGAGGTCCGAGAGCACCTCGAGCTTCGAGGGGTCGATGAGGTCGCTCACCGACGCCTGGAAGCCAGCGATGCAACGCCCCACATAGCCCCCGCCAATCCGCAGCGTCGGCTTGTCGAGCGCCGTCCAGAGCCTCGCGAGGCGTCGCGCTTCGACCGCGTCGAGCTCGCCCTCGTCTGGAGACCGAGAGTAGACCACGACTACCGACGGTGAGGCGTTAGTCACCTCGTTCACAAAACGTCGATAAGCACGCCCCCGGGGAGTGTCGTCACTGTGTGGAAGCACCAAGAGCACGAGACGCTCTTGCGTCGTGGCGATCTCGAGGAAGTCGCGCAGCGCTTTGTCCTGGGCTGTGCCAACGGCCGCGACGGCGCTCCATTTGGGCGCCGCCAGCGAAATTTCCAAGGCGTTCGAGAGCGGGCTCGAAGGGTCCTCACCCTGCCAATCGTGGAAGTAGGTGTAGAACGCTGGGTGGACGATGACGTAGGCCGCGCCGTTGTCGAGATACGAACCGAGGAGTGAGTACTCCTCAGCGGGCACCTGACTCAGCTCCCGCACGAAGAGCTGATGCTGAAAGGCCCCGCTCCAGAGAGGGTCGTCCTCGACGGTTCGGTTGCGCAACTCGACGTCGGCAAGGGTCTCCGCGCTCCCCATGCCAGAGGGCGTGCGCAGGTCACCGTCGAGCCTGATCTTGCTGCACGCCTGGCTGGAGAGGAGGGCGAACAGCGCCAAGCCGTATGCGAATCGCTGTGAGCACGTCGAGAACAAGGCAATTCTTTTGCTGGCCGTTGACCGCTAGACAAGAATATCTACGTGGCCGGCCGCTTAGCGAACTTGGTTGACCCTTGATGGGTGGCGAATTTGCGTCGAACGTGGTTCTGTTGGACTCCACGTGGCCTGGTGAAACGCAGCTCAGAGTCCATCTTGAAATTCAGAGTTCGGTCGCATTTTTCGCCGATCTCAGCGAAACACGCAATCGGAATTTCGCGCGTTACCCGGCACCGAGCGGTCTCGAAGCGAGACCGCTGGCGTGCCTACGCGCGA
>PFUG01000468.1 GCA_002789955.1 Deltaproteobacteria bacterium CG_4_9_14_3_um_filter_63_12
CAGCCGGCGAGGTGGCAGTTCGTGCGGCAGGCGTCGGGTCTCAGGTCGGAGTTGTTGGCTCCTTGGTCACACTCCTCATTGGCGTCGAGAGTCCCGTCACCGCAACTCTCGAGGACCACAAGCTCTTCGTCGACCTCGTCCGCGTCGAGGTCAGCCGTATCGGAGAGCTCTGCGGGCTGGTCCGCTGGGACGTCGAGGATGTCGAGGATGTCGAGGACCTCGAGGTCGTCCGCCCCGAGGTCGGCCGTCGTGAGGTCGGAGGAGCCGTCGCTGCTGTCGAGTGGCCGCAGATCCCCGCCAAAGCTCGCGTCGGTTGCCTTGGAGGTTCCTTCGGCACAGCTGACCAGGCACCCCACTAACAAGAACCCGATCGCCGAAAGGTGAGAAGCACGCATAGATAAAGCTCTGGTATGGACAAGGCCGAGCGCGGCTCGCTCACCTGTGTGTTTGGTGTAGAGGCAGCCCTGGGAGTGTCTGCGTTTTGCGATCGAATTTCAAACAGCGTCTTTGGCCACAACAGGCATGCGGATTCAGCCACACCTGCGCGCCACGCCGCCTTTGGCAGGCCGAGTGGCCCAGTGCTAGGCTCCTCCTGCAAACTTGGAGGACTTATGTCATCGCTGCACGTCTCCGCCCTCTTCGTCTATCCCATCAAGAGCTGTCGCGGCATCGCCCTCGAGGCGATGCAGCTCGGCGAACGAGGCCCGCTCTGGGACCGCGAGTGGATGGTGGTCGATGCACAGGGCACGTTTCTCAGCCAGTAACGGGGCGGTGTGCGTCGTCGCTCTCGAAGCGGAATATGGTGACTCGATTTCGACCCGCTTCTTTGGACAGATAGAGCGCCCGATCGGCGGCCCCGATTACGTCGGAGAACTGGGAGCATTGGGGGCTTACTGTACAGACCCCGACGCTGGCGGTGACTTTCAACGCGAGGCCCCCCACCGTCTGAGCCGCGAACCCCGCAATGGCGCCGCGAATGCGCTCGCCGACCACGTTTGCGCCGTCCTCTCCGGTCTCAGGGAGGAGGCAAACGAACTCGTCACCGCCGTAACGCGCAAGCAAATCGACGTTGCGGACACAACGCTGCATGACCTTGGAGACACCGCGCAGCAGCGTGTCTCCGGCCTGGTGCCCGTGGAAGTCATTGATCTGTTTGAATCCGTCTAGGTCCATCATGACCAGTGAGAACACGGAGCCATAGCGCAGAAAGCGTCCGAATTCGGCCTCGACTTGGGTGACGAAGTGTCGGTGGTTGAAGAGCCCGGTCAGTCCATCGGAGATGGAGAGTCGACGGGTCTCTTCGTAGTAAACGTGGGTCCTCAAGACCGCGCTGAATTCCCGCACTGCCAGTCTAATGTTGCCCTGTGTGCCCTCGTCGATAGGATTGTCGACAGAAACCAGGGTGACCAACCCGATGAGTTCGCCCTGAGCAACGAGATCGAAGCTGAAACAGCGCGGTTCGTCGAGCTCCAAGTGGCTCGGGTCGTAGAGTTCTTCGGGGACGAAGAGCACTTTCGCGTCGGTGTCGCTGGCGGGGTTGGGGCGCGCGGCGAGGGCGCGCTCGATGGCCTGCAGCCCGGCTGGGCCCAGGCGTCGCCGGCAGTGGACCGTGGTCTCGGTGGTGACCCTGCCGAAGATCGATATCCCCAACGCGACAAACTCGACGAGGCTGTCGATGAGCCTCGCAAACTCAGCAAGGAGCTCCACGCGAGCGTAGACACGTTCCCCCATTCCCCGGACCTCGTTGCTCAGGGTTGTCTCGAAGAGAAGCTTGTCGAAGAGGTAGTTTAGGGTGGAGTTGATGTTCTCGCGTGCGGTGTCGGCACGCGATCGTCTCTTCGCTGGCCGCACCCCGCGCTTTGAGAGGAGCAGTTGGACAACTTGAAGGAGGGGGGTCATGTCCTGACTCTTGGTGATGTAGGCGGCGGCGCCAGATTTCATGCCCCAGAAACGGTCTTGTTTGCTGACAGCGGAGCTGGTCATCAGGACGGTTGGGATGTCGTCCAACCCCTTCTCGTTCTTGATGAAACGACAAAGATGGTAGCCGCTGATTTCGGGCATGACGACGTCGCATACAATCAGATCGGGTCGCTCTTCGAAGGCGCTGGCGATGCCCGCCAGACCAGAGTCTGCGGTGATGACTTCGTATCCTCGAGCGGCCACCGCCTGCCGAATCATCTCGCGCTGGAGCGCGCTGTCCTCGACGATCAGTATCTTTACTGGCGAGCGATTCTTCTCACTCAGGGGAGTGGGGGTGAGCGCTTCGAGGTCGAGGGGGCCGGTGACGGCCTCGAGCTCGGCGGAGGAAGACTGTGTCGCAGGCATCGCAAATGGAGGAGGCGTGTCAGTTTGCGACGACCTTTCACCGAGCAAGACTTTGTCGAATTCCTTACACAGGTTCTGGACTTCGTTGGAGAAGCGTTCTTGGGGCTCCTGTAACACAGCTGCATTGATGAGCTTGGCCATTTGGTCGAGAGCAGCGCGGCAGGGTTTGGCCATGTTCGTTTGAAAGTCGTGTCCTTGGCTGTGCAGGAGTTCGAAGAGGTTCTCCATCTTTTCGGCGATGGCATTGATGTAAGGGAGGCTGAGCATCCGGGCGGCGCCTTTGATGGTATGAGACTCCCGCATGACGAGGTCGACGCTTTTGCGAGACGCTGGCTGCTCTTCGAGTTCGTGGAGCCCGGCCTCGATGGAACTCAGCCGTCCGTCGAGCTCCCCCTTGAACTTGTGCAGAATCCTGACTCGCCTCTCACCGGAAAGCATGGCTTCTTCCCACATGTGGGGGCGGTGCTTCACTCGCTGAAGCCCCCAGGCCCAAGGGCGGAGCGACCAACATACGCCCGAAGAGGTAGGCTCCCCGCGCACTTGCCCAGAGATAACGCCACAGCGGGGGCAGAATTCCACTCTTTCGGAACACTTTCAGGTGTTTGCTCTTCTCGCCTCTATTCGACGTTCCCAGGAGGCCGGCTCCAGCTGCATTTTCGCGAAGGGCTCCGCCAGATCGGCCGGCATGTTGGCGATGCATTCGATGGGGGTGTGGAGCGTGGGGTGTTCGAAGACGAGGACCCAACAGTGCAGCGCCATGCGGTCGAGGCCAAAGCGGTTTTTGTGGAGATCGGTGTGCTCTTTCTTGCCATACTTGGCGTCGCCGATCAGCGGATGGCTAATGTGTTTCAGGTGTCTGCGCACCTGATGCAGGCGGCCGGTTTGCGGCCAGGCATCGACCAAAGAGTAGCGTTCGAAGGTACAGAGCCGCGTATAGTGCGTCACGGACGGGACCCTCGGTCCATCTTTCTGACGCGGGAGCGGGTGGTCGATAATCCCCTCTTCGGGGGTGATCCCACGCACGAAGGCCCAGTAGCGTTTCTCCACCTCTCGTTCGGAGAATTGCTTGCCCAGGATGGCGGCCGTCTCTTTGTCGAGCCCGAAGAGCAGAGGCCCGCTGGTCCCCCGATCGAGCCGGTGGATGGGGTGGACCTGCTTGGAGCCGGAGATGCGCTGCACCAGGTCGGTGGCCACGACGGGATCGTTTCCCCAGCCTCGGTGGACCAGCAGCCCGGAGGGCTTGTTGATGACCATCACCCTGTCGTCGCGGTAGAGGACCTCGAGCGAGTTGGGGTCCATCTTCTGGACGACTTTAGCCATATTGCTTGTCCGAGCTTCGGGGCGGCGGGAGCGCGTCAGCCCGATAAAGAAAGACAGGGCCACGAATACAGTCCATTGGCCCCGCTTCACGTGTCTCACTGTCGGCTTGGGTTCAGAGAGAGGACAGATTTCTCCTGACCTCGCGGGCGATGATGTCGACCTTCTCGAACGGAACCCACTTGGAGCCGATGATCCCGAGGGTGAAGAAGCCCCCTTCGGGCGCTGGGAAGTTCAGACCCACGACGAAGTACTCGTGGAACTCCAGGGAGATGGTCTTGGCGTAGCCAGCACCTTCCATTTGGTTTGCCCGATCGGCAGTGGATTGCAGCTGGATACCGATGGCCTCGAGGTCATCGAAATCCCAGCTGCCAGTGCTCGAGATGAGGAACCCTTGGAAATCGGCAAGGAAGGCCGACTCGGCCAGGGTATACTCCAGGCTCCAATCGACCACGGCGTCCCAATCGTCGAACACTTTGGGTTCGACCTCGACTGTGGGCGCCACCTCGGCGACGGCGATCATGGCTGAGGCCGACGGGAACTTCGTCTCCAACGGGACCAATGCGGGCATCGGCGCCGAGAGAGGGGCTGGGGGGTCGGTCACGAAACGAGCGGCGGAGAAGCGGGTGAACTTCGCCGAGGGCGTTTCCTTGGTTTCGCCAGAGAGGACTTTGGAGAGTCCCCGCGCAAATCTTAGATCAAATGAGCTCGCGTCGCGGGCGTTCATCTGCGTCTCCTGTGTCCTTCCCGATTCGAGCGATCCGGGCTTCAATCTCAGAGGCCAACATTCCAAACCGGCTGACTTCGGGCGGTGTGCGCCCCCCCAAGAACCCTAGCGGCAACCCCTCTTCACTGGCTTTCGGGAAGATGTCCGACTTCGGGATGATGGTGTCCATGATTCCCGAGAACCCTGTCCACATCTCCGTCATCACGTTGACGGACGAATCGTGTCGCAGCTCGACCATCGTCGGCAAGATCCCCAACAACTCGAGGTTAGGATTGCTCGTTGAGCGCACGTGCTCGATGACCCGCAGGATCTGAGACACCGAGCGCAGCGCCAGGTGCTGAGCTTGTGACGGCACGACGATGAAATCGATGGCGTCGAGCACCGCGCGGGTGATCATGCCAACGCCTGAGGGGGTGTCGATGATGATCGTGGGGTAGTCCTGGTCCAACTGGCTCAACACGCCGTCGATGACCCCAGGAACCATGAGCGCGCGCTCATACTCGCACACATCGACGGGGTCGAGTCGTCCGCGCGGCATAATGGCGAGGTTTGGCAGCTTCGTCTGCACGACCGCCTTGTCGAGGGTGGTCTCGCCCATCAGGAGTTCGGCCAACCCAGTCCACTCGGTTTCCCCCTTGAGGAGCGAGAGGCCGATGCCGCCCTGTGGATCGAGATCGACGAGCAGCGTGCGCCGTTGACTTTCCGCCAAGGCGACCGCCAGGTTCAGGCAGATTGTCGTCTTTCCGACGCCGCCCTTCTGGCTCGCGAGTGCAATCCGTCTCCGCATGAATCAGACCCTCCAGAGGTTCGGCACTGCGGTGTGCGGCCCGGCCCCTTGCGATCCCCCAGAGTCGCTTTAGACTCGAACCGACTTCCTTCAGCTTGCGCGTTTTTCTCGGCGACACCAAAGTCACCTTACTCCGCGTTGTGTCCACCGTCACCCGAGCGGACCATGATCGACGAACAAGTCCATCGCTTCCACGAATCCTTGACAGGGGTCTACGGGCACCTCGGGCAGGACATCGTGGACTTCGCTCTGCGGGTCTCCGAGGCCATAGTCAAGGAGCTCGTCCCTCTCGTCGAGGCTCGAGACAAAGGGCCGCTGCTCGCCTCCATGCGCGCGGCGCTCGACGGCTATGAGGCCATCACCCAGGAGGGCGAGCGCTCTGGCGTCTTTCGCGACGATTACGATTGCCGAGAGGGCTGTGGTCACTGTTGCTGCGTCAAGGTCGTCTGCTCACCCCTCGAAGCCCTGGTCGTCGCCGAACACGTCCGGGCCACGCGCCCAAACGAAGGGCGAGCACAGCTCGAGCGAGCGCTGGGGGTCTTGTTGCAGGCGACACGAGGTGTGAGATGGGACGAGCGAGCCGAGCTGCCTTGCCCGTTCTTGCTTGACGGAGCCTGCGAGATCTATGAGGTCCGACCCTTTGTGTGCCGCGGCTACATCTCCCTGAATGTCCAGGATTGCCTGGCACCGCGCCCGAACTTCATCTCATTCGACGAGGACCGACAGATGCTCGCCGAGGTGTTCTCCCACGCGACCATGCTCGCCTGCCAAGTTGCGGGGCTCGAAACCGACATGGTCGACTTCCACGAGGCCCTCGAGTTTTTCTCGGGCGGCTCGGACCCAGTCACCGCCTGGCTCGAGGGCCATGCCAGGGTTCCCGTCGTGCGAGCCGTCAACAAGACCGGCTGAGACGCCGTCGCCGAGACGCAGAAGGCCGCAGCTCCATGGGAGCCGCGGCCTTCTGCGTTTGGCGTTGGGGCTGGCTCAGGAGATCTCGGCGAAGATCTCGTTGATCCGCTTCGGGTTGGCACCGACCAATTGGTCGACGACCTCCCCGTCCTTGAACGCGATCAGCGAAGGAATGCCGGTGATGCGGTACTTCTGGGCGACTTCTGGGTTGTCGTCGACGTTGAGCTTGCCGACTTTGACCTTGCCGTCATAGCGCTCGGCAAGCTGCTCGATCAGCGGCGCGATGGCCCGACAAGGCCCACACCAAGGAGCCCAGAAGTCGATGACGACGGGGAGCTCGGCATCCAGCACTTCGGCTTGAAAGTTTCCATCGGTGATCTCGAAGACATTCTTTCCGGCCATGAGCAACCTCCTGCTTTTGCGGATTCTTTTGGTGGCGAGCAGGTTGGGAGCCGAGCTCGCGCTGTTTTCCTCGGTCGTCGGCGGTGCCTGGCGTCCGATCGCAACGTCCTGACAAGTTGTCCGTTGTGACGTTTGCTCTCGCACCTTGCCGTATTCCGACGCGCGGGCCACAATCGCTTCTGGACGGACGCCGCATATCTACGCACGACGTTGCGTCCGTCAACCGTTCCTTCTCAGATGTGATAGAACGTCGTTCTTCTCTGGCGCTTTGCACTCGAGCGTCTCGACACGGAGAAGGCTCCTTCCCACCTCGCGCAGTCGAAGCCATGTTTTTCGTCACCTCAGTCGTCGCAGTGATCGCCTATCTCGCCGCGACCGGAGCTCATCTTGCGACGATCTTCGGGGACCGCCCACGACTTCAGCGGCTCGCGCTGGTCGCCACCAGCGGGGCCGCCCTAGTGCATCTAGTGCTCGCCGGACTGCTCATCGCCGACAAAGGGTTTGCCTCCGTTTTCGAGATCCGTGGAGGGGTCACATTGGGCGCCTTGGTGCTGGTCGTCGTCTACCTCTTCTTTGCGTTCCGCTTCGAGCTCGAGAGCCTGGGCTCGTTTGTGACGCCCTTGGCCGCATTAGGGGTGATGGTCAACGTCGTCGGGACCGCAACCGGTGCCCGTTTCACGTTGGCGAACGAGATCCTCGGCGTCCACATCGCGCTGGCTTTTCTCGGCACCGGGGCCTTCACGCTGGCTTGCATCATGGCGATTGTCTACCTCATCCAGGAGGGTCAGCTGAAACAGAAGAAGTTTGGCCCGCTGATGCAGCGCTTCCCGAGCCTGGACCGGCTCGACGCATTCGGGCTGCGCTTCGTGGGTACGGGATTCGTGATGTACACGGTCTCCTTGCTGCTCGGTCTTTTCTGGGCCTGGCGCCACGCCGGGCTCGCGCTCGATGGCCGGAGCGGGTTGTCCGTGTTGACGTGGGCGATCTACGCCATTATCATCCAGGCCCGCATCACCGTTGGCTGGCGGGGACGTGCCGCGGCGCAACTTGTGATCGTTGGTGGGTTGTCTGCAGTGGGAGTCATCATACTTTATCTGACGCGAGCCCCTGCTTGAGGGGCGTTTGTTTTCGGTGCCCTGCTCGAAGGCGACGCAGCGGTTCTAGAGCTATGACCAGGCCATGCAACTCATCGTCGTAGGCGTCAATCACAAAACGACCCCCATCAGCTTGCGTGAAAAACTCGCATTCTCGGCGGAGGAAATACCCACAGCGACCAAGATCCTCACCGCCATACCCGGCGTGCGGGAGGCCATCGCGGTCTCCACCTGCAATCGCGTCGAGCTCTACCTCGCCGCCGAACGCAAGCACCAACCAGAAGACCTCATCTGCACCTACTTCGCCGAGCGCGCTGGCGTTGATGTCGACGACATCCGAGACCACCTCTACGTGCACGAGGACCAGGACGCCATTCGGCACATCTTCCGAGTCGTCTCGTCCCTGGACTCCATGGTCGTCGGAGAGCCGCAGATCGCCGGGCAGGTCAAGAAGGCCTTCAAAAATGCCACCGACGCCGAGACCGTCGGACCCTATCTCGATCGCTGCATGCGACAGGCCTTCAGCGTCTCTAAGCGGGTTCGCGCCGAGACCGAGATCGGGCAGAACGCCGTCAGCCTCGCCTTTCTTGCGGTCGAGCTCTCGCGGCAGATCTTCGGACGCCTCAAAGGCAAGAAAGGCCTGCTGCTCGGCGCTGGCGAGATGAGTTCTCTGGCCGCCAAACACCTGGCCTCTCAGGGCGCCACCCTGACCATCGCCAACCGCTCCCTCGAACGGGCCCAACAGCTCGCCGAAGAGCTCGGTGGCGTCGCCGCCCCATTCGACACCTTGCCGCACCTCCTCACGGAGGCCGACATCGTCATCTCGTCGACCAGCGCCCAGCGCTGGGTCATCACCTACGACTCGATGATCGGCATCGTCAGAGCCAGGAAGAATCGCCCCCTGTTCCTCATCGATCTCGCGGTCCCCCGCGACATCGAGCCCAGAGTCAACACCATCGACAACGTCTACCTCTACGACGTCGATGACATGGAGCGGGTCCTCGAGAAGAACAAGATCGCACGCGAGAAGGAAGCACAGTCCGCGAGCGAGCTGGTCGACGCCGAGGTCAACTCGTTCATGCAAAGGCTCAAACAGCGCGACGTCGTCCCGACTGTCATCGCGCTCAGGGAGCATTTTCACGCCCAACTCGAGAGCGAGCTGGAGAAGTTCGACAAGTCCAACCCCGACTTGTCCAAGGCCCAGATGGCCGCGGTCACCACGATGGCCAAACGGCTGGTCAACAAGCTGCTGCACGAGCCCGTCATCAACCTGAAGAGGGCGACCAACCGAGACGACGTCGGGCAGATCGTCGAGGCCTTGCACACCATCTTCGAGCTCGACAAGACCGCCGAGGCGCTCGCGGCGAAAGCTCAGGCGACAGAACCTCCACCCACCGTGCCGACCCCCGCCAGCGCCGAAAGCGTCTAGGCGGCGTCCGCGCGTCCTAGCCCCCTGACCCGCGATTGGTGGGCCGCAGATGCCGCGTGGTGCGGGTTACCTGACCGTGGGCGGCTCGTAGGGGAGCTTCAGCTCATCGATGAGGGGGACGCCTCGGTCGCCGATGGTGTCCCGCACTTTGGTCGAGAGCTCGGAGAGCTTGAACGGTTTGTGAACGTAGTCGGTGAACGCCGTTCCCATCATCTCTTCGATGACTCCCGGCGCACTGTAGCCGGAGGCGATCAGAATGCGGACCTCGGGATCGATCTTGCGCAGCTTGGCGAACACCTCGGGCCCGGACATTCCTGGCATGATGACGTCGAGAACGACGAGGTCGACCTCTTGGTTATGCGCGGCGAAGTACTCGACGGCCTCGTTGCCCTTCGAGAAGCTGATGACCGCATAGCCGAGGGACTCGAGCATGACCTCGGCGGTGACCCGCACCAGCGTCTCGTCGTCGAGGATCAGGATGGTGCCCTCCCCCTTGAGAACACTGTCGTCTTCCGGGTCGCAGCTCAGGCCGGGCACGGCCGGAAGAACCAGCCGGAAGGTGGTCCCGACGTCGACTTCGGTGCGGAGGTAGACCTCCCCTTGGTGACCCTCGATGGTGCCCTTGACCAGCGCCAGACCAAGCCCCGTCCCGTGTCCGGCTTCTTTGGTGGTGTAGAAGGGCTCGAAGGCGAGGGCCACGGTCTCGTCTGACATACCGTGGCCGGTGTCTTCGATGTCGACGACGAGGACGGTGCCCTGCGAATCGATGCGGGGGGAGCTGATCGGAATCCACCCTTCGGGGTCGAAGGTGTTGCTGGTGCGGACGGTGAGTACGCCCCCCTTGGGCATGGCGTGGGTCGCGTTGACACAGAGGTTGACCAGCGCGTTGGCGAGGCCGCTCGACTCACCGAGGATGGTGCTGACATCGGCGCTGTAGTCTTGGACGATCTCGATCTGCTTGGCGCTGCGCCGCACCAAGGTGAGGGCCTCCTCGATCAGTGGCAGGACGTCGACAGGTTTGACGTCAGACGTCTCGAGGCTGGCGAAGCTGAGCAGCCGCCGCGTGAGCTTTGCGGAGTGGCGTGCGGCCTCGTAGATGTTGTTCACGAGATCGCGCTCGTCGGTGTCGGTGGCCATGAGCTTCAGGACCTCGGCGCAGCCCATGATGACGGTCAGCTGGTTGTTGAAATCGTGGGCGACGCCGCCCGCCAGAGTCCCGATGGACGAGAGGCGTTGGCTGCGGTGAAGCTCGCGCTCCATCTCCAGCTTCTCCACCGCAACTTGGCGCAGTATCTCGAGCTGCGAGGTCCTGTAGCGTTCGGAGTTCAGATCGACCGAGACCTTGTAGAAGATGTCTCCGGCGAGGCGCAGGGTGCCGAAGCCAATGCAGGCGAACCAGCTCATGACAAAGGCGCCTACCCCACTCCAAAGGAAAGCGGAGTCGGGATGCCACTGCAACGCGTACATCAGGAACCCCCCAGCCGCGAAAAACGGGTAAACGAGGATGTCGTAGTAGAGCTTGCCGCTCATGATGCCGTAGAAGATGCCGCAGAACACCATCCCTACGGACCAGTAGACGTTCTGCTCGTTGGCGAGAAAGAGCCAAAAGTTGAGCAGCGGCAACGCGGTGGCGATGGCCAGCTCCCAGTAGACCTTCTGGAGGCGCGAGAGGGGCTTGTCTTTCGCGTAGAAGATCGCCGGGACGAAGAGCCCGGCCATCAGGATGCGGACCCCCAGGTTCTCGTAGAATCCCAGCGCCGTGCACACCAGATAGAAGCAGGCGATCGCACAGACGACCACGTACGCGCCGATGGGGATCCCCTTCTCCATTAGGAAATAGCTCGGAGAACGCAGGATTTCTCGAGCGGCCCGGACATAACGGCCCTGCACCCAAGAAAGGAGCCCGGATATCCGTCCTATTCGCTCTGGCTTGACCTTGACGGTGCTCATTCTTCCTTGAAGGTCGACTTCGACACGAGAGTTGGCCTGCTCCGGGGAGCGCTCAACAACTGGGATTCTTCCGTTTCATTGGGCTATCGCTTCGTCTGTGGACTGTAGTCCCCAGCGCGTCAACCTCGGGCTCCGGGCACCGTTTCGTTCCTTTCAGAAAAACGTGCTCTGACAACAACGGATCGCGCTCCGCAATTCACCAAATTTTTCTCGGATCTGCAATGACCAATTGCCGTACCGCCTCAATAAGTACAGCAGACTCCTTCGTTAAGGTCTGTTCTTGTTGGATCTTTCTGGAGTTCGACTGACCGTTCGTGTGCCACACCGCCTATGGACACCGGCAGTCCGGCGCGGCTCTCGACGGTTCTACTCATACAACACAAGCAAGACATGGGCCATCCTCGTCGTCGATGACGAAACGATCTTCGGGAGGTCGTCTGCTTCGCGCTCGAGAAAGCGGGATTCGACGTGGTAGAAGCGGCCTACCGCGCCGTCGCGCTGCAGCTCTTCGACGCTCACCTACCCAAGCTCATCGTGCTCGCCCTCCTCATGCGACACCTCGATGGCGCGGGAGCAACGTCCCCATCGTCTTCCTCACCTCGAAAGACGAAGAGTTCGACCGCATCATCGGCCTTGGTGTTCTGGGGCCGAGCTTTTGCCGAAGCCGAGCGTGGTCGGCGAAATCGAGGCGCTGATGGCGAGTTTCACGTTTCTCGAGGAGGCTTCTGAGGAGTCGACCTGAACGCCAAAGAAAAACCCGCTCAGGCAGGTCTGAGCGGGTCTCTCGAAGGTTTTGCTCTGCGCCCGGCAGAGACTAGCTGCCTCAACCCACTTTCCCGCACTGCTTGGCCACCTCCGGATTGTAGTAGGTGGCGAGGAAGTCGGAATCGAAGGCCTCATCGGCGAGCTCGGGCTCGACCTCGAGGACCTGACGGATCCAGTACTGTCCGATGGAGGAGGTGCTGACGAAGTTGGCGCAGCGCTTGATGAGGTCGACGGCGAGGGGCCTCTCGTATTGGTCCCACATCTGCTTGACGGCTTGGTTGAAGGCCGTGGGGCAGGTGTCGCCTCGGAACTTTGAGAGGTGCTGGACCAACGGGGCGAGGTCC
>PFUG01000149.1:0-2284 GCA_002789955.1 Deltaproteobacteria bacterium CG_4_9_14_3_um_filter_63_12
CACGCCCTCGCTGGTCTCGCAGAAGAAGGTGGTGTTGGCGACTTTGCCGGGGCGGCGGCCGGTGCGGCCCATGCGCTGCATGAACGAGCTGACGGTGTCGGGCGCCTCGGCCTGCAGGACCTTGTCGAGATCGCCGACGTCGATGCCGAGCTCTAGGGTCGAGGTGCAGACAATGCAGGCGTCGCTGCCGTGTTGGAAGCGCTCCTCGGCCAGCTCCCGCTCTTCGCGCGAGACGGCGCTGTGGTGGACGAACACCTCCGTTCCGGCGCGGCGCAGGTTCTCGGCGACGGCCTCGGTGGTGGCGCGGGACTGGCAGAAGAAGAGGCTCTTTTGGCCGCGGGCGACCTTGGCGGCGTCGAGCGAGAGCTGCGCCAGCTCGGGCCGGTGCACGACGAGGAGCTGCCGCCGGCCCGGTTGTTTGGGCGGATCGACCACGCAGCAAGGGCGGCGCGACGTGCCCTGGAGCCACTCGAGGATGGCGAGGGGGTTGCCGACGGTGGCGGAGAGTCCGACGCGCTGAACGTCGTGCTTGGAGACGCGGGCGAGCCGTTCGACGACGCTCATCAAGTGGGCGCCGCGGTCGGTCCCGGCCAGGGCGTGCACCTCATCGATGATGACGACGCGCAGGTCGGCAAAGATCCGTGCCTCGTCGACGCGGCGCGAGACGAGCATGACCTCCAGCGACTCGGGGGTGGTCATGAGCAGCTCGGTGGGCTCTTTGAGGAACTTTTTGCGGTGGTGGGCCGAGGTGTCGCCGTGCCAGACAAAGCGCCGCAGCCCGACCATCTCGGTGTAGAGGCCGAGGCGGTCCTCTTGGTTGTTGAGCAGGGCCTTGATAGGGGCGATGTAGAGGGCGCCGACGCCCAGCGGGCCGTCGTCGACCATCATCGAAAGCGTGGGGAAGATGGACGCTTCGGTCTTGCCGCCGGCGGTGGGGGCGAGGATGACGGCGTTGTTGCCGGCGAGCAGAGCTTCGCCGGCCTGCTCTTGCACGGGGCGTAGGTTGGACCAGCCCAGGCGGGCGACGATGGCTTCTTGCAGGCGGGGTGCGAAGCGGGCGAAGACGCTGCGGCCCTGCGGGACCTCACCCCCCCGGCCCCCCTCTCCGCAACCGGAGAGGGGGGAGTATTGGGTGCGTTGGCCTTCCGGCACCTCACCCCCCCGGCCCCCCTCTCCGCGACCGGAGAGGGGGGAGTATTGGGTGCGTTGGCCTTCCGGCACCTCACCCCCCCGGCCCCCCTCTCCGCGACCGGAGAGGGGGGAGTTTTGGGTGCGTTGGCCTTCCGGCACCTCACCCCCCCGGCCCCCCTCTCCGTGACCGGAGAGGGGGGAGTTTTGGCGGTCTTTGGTCACCAGACGTCCTCTTTGGGGACCAGTGCGTCGTCGTCGTCAGCGACCAGTGGCGCGCCGGTCAGCACGTGCTGCTCCTCGTCGGTGAGCTCCTTGGCGGTGAAGCCGTACTCGGTCATGGGATCGAAGTCCTGGTGCTCCTCGACCAGGTCCATTTGCGTGACAAACTCTCGCAGGAACTGGCGGGGGACCACCCCAACGTCGCCCTTGAAGCCGGCGGTCACCTCGGCCACCAACCGATCGATGAACGTGGCGCTCACCTTGCGGTCGAGTCGCCCTCGGTCAGCGGTGGGGAAGAGCTCGCGCAGGCGCAGGGCCACCTTGCGCAGGCGCTCGGCATCAAAGGGGGAGAGCTCGAGTTGGGCCTGTCGCATGCTGGCGAAGCGTCCCTTCGTGAGGAAGTGGATGCGGTCGTCCAGGGGAGCGAGCCCGGCGACGCCGTGCCGGGTGTCGAAGAACTCGGGCGTCCCAGTGAACGTCCACAGCATGCCGTGGTACGAGTTGGCCGCGTCGGCGATCTGGCGGATGCCGTTGAGGGACTTGTGCCGCGAGTCGGAGCGCATGCGCAAGATGGTCTCGGCCTCGTCGATGACCACGACCAAGCCGGCATACCCAGCCTCCTTCACGATCTCGAGCACGCCGTGCAGGTAGTCCAGCGCGTCGCGGCTGCCGATGTCCCCCTTGATTCCGGCCGCCTTCTTGGCCGACGCCGCCACGTTACCGCTGCCGCTGAGCCAGGAGATCAGGCTGCCAGCCTCGGCCACGTCACCGCGCTGCTTGAGCTCGAAGATGGTTTGGATGACGCGCACGAAGTCTTGGGGCGCTCGTCCGCCAGTCATGGCGGCCAGGTCTTCGTCCAGCCGACGCCGCACCTTGTCGTCGAAGTCCGGCGCCTCCTCGTCCTCACCGCTGGCGACGAGCTTGTCCTCGACCT
>PFUG01000149.1:2293-6079 GCA_002789955.1 Deltaproteobacteria bacterium CG_4_9_14_3_um_filter_63_12
AGCGATCCAAAATGTCGCCGAAGGCCCCACGTGGGCAGGCCGCGGTGCCGAGCTCAGTGAGCACCTTGCGGTAGACATCGTCGAAGCGATGGAAGCGCAGGTCGTTGTCGGAGACGACGACGAAGCTCGTGGCAAAGCCTTGGGCCTGGGCGTCGAGCAACGCCAGCCGGGCCATGAAGGTCTTACCGCAGCCATAGCCGCCACGCAGGAACTTGATGGTCCCCTCACCGGCGCGGGCCAAGTCGAGCTGCCGATGCAGCTCTCCCCGCTGCTTCTCGATGCCCACGGCGAACGCGTCGATGCCGCGTTCGGGCACGAGGCCTTTGCGGAGCGACTCGAAGACGTGCTCGACATCCTTCTGGGTCAATGTGTTCATGCGCTTCCCTCACGGACGTATCTCTTCACTCCGGCGACGACGTCGATGCGCACGCCGAAGGGCGCCTTCTTGGCGAGCTCGTCGAATTGGTTGGTGAACCGCCTCAGCCCCCTGCCCCCGCCCAACATGCCTATCGCCTCACTCTCGGTGACGGTGCCGTGGGCGGCGAGGTGCGCGAAGACCTGGCGCGCGCCGCTGTCGGGCAGCGCGTCGAGCCAGTCGGTGTTCGCAGGGGCCACAGCGACCGCGGGCTCCTCGACCGGCGTCGACTCGCCGACCGCCGCTGGCGCAGGCGCGACGCGCACGGCGCGGATCGCCGAGACGGCGAACCGAGCTTCCGGAACACACGGCGCGACCTCCGCCACGCCGCCTGGGTGGTGCAGCTCCACCAGCACCCTGGCGTCCGAGCTGCCCGTCAGGCGGAAGAAGAGCTCAAAGCGCTCGCCTACGGCCGCCATCACCGCGCCGTCGACGACCTTGGCTTTGCCGCGGGCTTGGACCAGCTCGACCTGAACCCCGTCGCCATCCACCACGCGCAGCGCCAGCTCCAGGTCCTTGGGGCTGCCGAAGTCGAGGGCTCGCTGGGCCACGACCTCGACCAGAATCTCCAAGCAGTGCATCCCAACCACACCCTCGCGGGCCTTGGCCGTGACGCCGTACTGCAGGGTGTTGCCGCCGGCCGCCGCGCGATGCACCACGGTGAGCACCGGGATCACGCGCTCCTGCAGGCTGTTGCCGCCGTGCACGAAGCTCATGGAGCGCTTCCCCGTGTCGAAGACCGCGGTGCTCTCGGGGAACATCACGTGGCCCGCGACCCCCTCGTAGCCGAGCTCCGACAGAGCCACGCGCACCTCGCCGTTGTGGTCGACGGCGACGGGCGAGAGGACGTGGCGGCGATGGGGATCGATGGCCCGACCGTGGGACTGCGCCGAGCCGGCGCTGTCGTCGAGGAGCAGGAAGCCGTGGTCGGCCGTGAACACGAAGCGGCGCACGCCGGCGTCGCGCAGCAGGTGCCAGGCCGCCCGCAGCTTCTGCATCACGATCATGAAGTTCGCCGGGCCAGACCCCTTCTCGCCGGCGTTGTCGATGTCGCGGCTGTGGACGACGACCAGGCGCGCTTGGGCGACCGCGCGCTTGAGGGAGGTGCTGTCCCGGTTCACGACCTCGTCGAGGGTGAGCCAAGGACAGGTGGCGCCGCCGACCCGAGCGTGCATGGCGCGTTGGCGCGTCTCGGGATTGTGCACCCGAAACTCGCCCGCCTGGAACCCCAGCACCCTGCCCGTCTCGCTCTTCATGGCCGGCGAGAGGCGCCCGTTGTGGGCCACGGGAGCCAAGACGTTCATGCCCACCTCGGTCACGGTGGGGAGCTCGGCCAGCCGGGCCTCGAGGTGGACGTTGGTGGCGGGGGTGTTGGCGAGCTCGCGAAAGAGCTCTTGGCCCATCTCGAAGCGGAAGGCGTCGACCACGAAGTAGGCCGTGGTGCCGGATTCTTGGGACTCGCGGCGCACGACGTCTTCGAAGAGGGTGCGCTGCTGCAGGGCCGCGGCCGGCAGGAACCCGTGCGTCCGGCACAGGGCGTTGAACTCGCGGGCCCAGCCGTCGGCCCAGCCGCGCCAGGTGCGCCGCAGGCCGTCGAGGCGCGCCCGCAGGGTCTCGAACTCGGGCAGCTCGGGGTAGAGCAGCCGGACTCGCCGCTGCTCCAGGTGGCGGTGGGCCTGATCGACCGCCGCGCCGCGCTGGACATAGGCGTCGACGGCGGCGTCAACGCTCAACGCCTTGACGTCGAGGCTCAACGCCTTGACGTCGAGACTGCTCACGGCGCCGAGGCGCTCCCCGGCCCTGACGATGGCCTGCCCCAGCCGCGCGGCGTCGCGCACCAGCTGCCAGGCCGAGAGGCGCGTGGGGTCTTCGCGCAACCAGAAGGAGGCCGCGCCCGGCTTGGCGTCGACGCGCAGGTCGGCCCACTCGGCGGCCGTCTCCCAGTGCCCGGCCTCGAGGGCGACCAGCGCCGCCTTGAGGACCTTGTCCTCCTCGAAGCGGAAGGTGTCGACCTTGCCCAGGTCCTCGGCCTTGGCGATCTCGACCTCGTCGGCCAGCAACGCCTCGGTCTCGTCGGCGCTGCGCTGGTAAAATCTGGGGTGCCGCTCGCGCAGGTGCCCAGCCACGGCTCGGCACGTGGCGATGACTGGCTTTGGCAGCGCCCGGACCCCGCTCAGGTGCGGGCTCACGGGTTCCCGCTTCAGGTCGTCCACGTACTCCACACACAAGGCCCAGCTCGCCGCGGCAAAGGCGATGTCCTCAGCTTTGGGCTCGCGCGTCGGCAGGGTGGCTTCCCTCCAGGCGGCGGGGAGCCCGGTCCAAGCGGCGAGGCGCTCCCAGAGGGCCTCGGCGTCAGCATGCAGCGCAACGCGCTGGGCAAAGAAGCCGGCGGTGAGCAAGTCGTCCAAGACCGCCGTGGGTTTCATGGCGCGCAGTTGAGCGGCGATGCCGCCCTCGACGGTGTCGAGCTGCGCACTCAGCCAGGCGTCGGCGCCGGCCAAGGTCAGGCCAGGCTGCTTCTTGAAGGCGGCGATCTGGTCGGGGCGCACGCGGCCGGCGGCGGCATCGGTGACCAGGGTGTCGAGCGCCTTTCGGTAGCGCACGCCGGCCGAGTAGAGCTCGAGCAGCGGCGTGTTGCGGACGGTCTCCTCGGTGAAGCCCGGCAAGTGAAGGACCATGGGGACCTTCTCGGTGCCGCCAGCCAAGCCCTCCAAGGCAACCATGAGGGCGAGGTGGCTGCCCCGAAAGGCGCGCACCTCGTAGGGCAGCTCGCCGGCCTGGCGCCGGGCGCTGAGCTGGTCGACGAAGTCGGTGTAGTGGCCGTCGAGATCGAGCCAGACGACGATGCCTTGTCGGCGCACCCAGGTGCGCAGGTCCGCCTCTAGGGCGGCGGAGACGGGAGTGGTCATTTGGACCTCACCCCCCGGCCCCCTCTCCTATCAGGAGAGGGGGAGCCCTTGTTGCTGCTCATGGGTTTTCCTCTGGCTCTTTGGCTGGAATGGTGATGGGCTCGGTTTCCCGCAACAGCTCCCCCCGATCGGACCGGAACTCCCCCCGATCGGACTTGGTGTCTGCGTGGAACTCCCCCCGATCGGACTGGAGCTCCCCCCGATCGGACTGGATTAGGCCACAGCCCGTGGCCCAATTGCCGAACGTCGTTCAAAGAGCCGTCACTCATTCGTCTTCCTCCGACTCTTCGACGTCCTCGAGCTCGGCGTCGTCCCCCTCGTCGCCCTCCTCCCCAAAGAGCCCACCCGACACCACCAAATCCTTCAACAAAGCCGCCCGCCCCTTCACCTTCCCCGGATTCGCCAGCTCGAACGCCGCCCGCGCCTCCCCCTCATCCGGCGCTACAATCCGCAGCTCGGCCC
>PFUG01000149.1:6110-7335 GCA_002789955.1 Deltaproteobacteria bacterium CG_4_9_14_3_um_filter_63_12
CCAAACCTCCGCCGCGTGCCCCGACCAAAGCCCAGACTCCAGCAGCGCCAGCTCCGACACCAACTTCTTCTTCTCCCCCCGCCCCATCCGTCGAATTGCCTCCTTCTCCACCGCCGCCAAAGCCTCAACGGGGTGCTCGAGAATCCAAACCGCCCGATGCGCCCTGTCACCCGCCTCGTCCCCACTCCCTAACAAGAAACCCTCTGCGTCTCCGCGCCTCGGCGACTCTGCGTTAAGATCGAAGCCTCTGCTCCCGATCAGTCCCTTGGGTTCATACGGAGCCTCCTCAATCCGAAAGTCCCCCCCGATCTCATCCTGCAACCGCAGCTCCCAAGCCCACGCCCGCTCCGGGTGGTATTTCCAAAAACACCCATGCGCCACGCCCAGCGACGGGTCCGCTTGGCACTTTGCGTCCACTCGCCTCGGCCAGTAGCGCATGGCCAGGTGCGACCAGTCGTAGTCCTTGCGGCCGTCGGCCTTCGAGAGCTCGGCCCACCACTTCTTGGGGTCCTTCCACTGCGGCTCCAGCAAGGGCCACAGCGCCGCCGAGTTGAGCATCACCCCGTCGTCCAGGTCGGGGGCGTAGCGGGCGTCTTGCTCTCGGGGCGGGCATTTCTTGGGGTTGGGGTCCGTCACTGGCGCGCCGCGGTCGGCGCACTGCTCCACCCTACTAATGAAGGCGGCGAGCTCCTCGCGGGCCTTGCTCACCTTGGCGTAGCGCGCCTCGGCGGCCCTCGCCGCCTTGGCGTCGGCGCCCTCGCGGGCCGCGCGCAGGTCGTTCAGCTCGCCCTCCAGGCGGTTGAGGGCCGGCTGCAGGTGGTCGGCCTGCAGCACCCGCAGGGTCTGGTCGTCCAGGCGGTGGATGTTGACCCAGGCCACAAAGGTCTTGTTCGACGACGACAGGGGCCAGTGAATGGGCCGGTTCTCGTACATCCCCTTGTGGACGCCGAAGAAGTCCAGCGACAGGACTTTGCGTAGGCTGCGCACCTCACCCCCCCGGCCCCCCTCTCCTCGAAGGGAGAGGGGGGAGCCTTTGGCAAAAGTGCCCCAGGCGGCGCGCAGAGGCGCTGCGGCGGGGTGGCCAAGGCTGTCGCGGGAAAAATCCTCGGCGTCCAGCGTGCCGTCGAGGAACAAGAGGCCGGCCGGCAGCGCGGTGGAGAGGTCGTCTTTCGCGGGGTCAATCACGCCCTCACTGCCCGAACCCGGCGCCTTGAACCGGCCCAGG
>PFUG01000149.1:7444-40797 GCA_002789955.1 Deltaproteobacteria bacterium CG_4_9_14_3_um_filter_63_12
AGGCTTGGGCGTGGCGCCAGGGCGAGGGGCCGGGGTGGAGGAATTCGACCGAGGGTTCGCGGTGGGATTCGTGGAGGGTGAAGGCGGCTTCGACGGTGGCGAAGATTTGGTCGGCGTTGGCGATGGGGAAGAGGGGGAGGCGGTTGACGTCGCCGACTTCGAAATGAACGCCAGGGTTGAGTGAAGCAAGGATCGCACGGGCGCGACTGGAGTTCATCGCACAGACCGCGCTGGGCAAGTCGGCGGGGAAGACCGAGGAGCCCATGTTGCCAATGATGCAACTCATCCGATGGACCTGGCCGGCGAATCTGCTGCCAATCATTGCGAACCCAACACCAAGCCGAAAGTACACGTCTTCGTTGCGAACTTGCCGGGTGTATGAACCATATTGAGCTTCAGCTTTTGATTTGACCTCAAGACCATGAAACCGCCACTGGAGACGGTCCCGCAGGTCGATCATCCATTCCCGGCCCTCAGCCCCAAGCAGAAACGGGCTCCACTGCTCGCTGTTTGCTTCCCACCATCTTCGTACGAACCTCGGGTTGTTTCCGGTGGTCAACCCGAAGCGTGCTGGCGACACCTCCCCAATCAGCGGCGCACTCTGGTACGCCCGGAGCATCTCCTCACCCCACCAATAAACCAACGGCCACTCCGGCACGACCTTCAGGGCCTCGGCCCTGAAGTCGTGCCGTCCGACGTGTGCGAGTAGGCCAGCGGCCTTCTTCTCGAATTCCTCCTGCGTCCGCACGCGCTCTTGAGGGTCCGTTGGCGCAACAGCGACGGCTGAACGGTTCATTGCGCCACGCGCAAACACCGACATTGCGACAGGGTTGTCGCGCATCTCACGAAACGCGCCCCACGAAACGTCTCCCAAAGCGGCCAGTGAGTGTTCTTGGAGCAGGCACTCTCGCAGCCCCGAGTACTGCTTGATGAACATCCAGTTGCGCATGGTGAGCATGGCCGAGACGCCGCCGTCTTTGACGAGCTCGAGCCCGCGCAACAGGAAAGCCGCGAAGAGGTCGGCCTTGCCGAGTGGGTAGTGGGTCTCGATGTACTTCGAGTCGGCCATCTTCGAGGTGCCCTGGTAGGGCGGGTTGGCGACGACGAGGTGGTAGGTGCCTTCGCGCAGGAGTCGTACGAAGCGGACTCCGGCGGCGAGTTGCTCGCCGCGGAGGCGCAGGCCGAGGTCGTCGCCGCGGGTGTGGGTGGCGAGGAAGGCTTCGATTGCTGGGTAGAGGTCTGCGGCCCCTGCGGGGACCTCACCCCCCCCAGCCCCCCCTCTCCGCGAGCGGAGAGGGGGGGAGCCCGTACTCCCCCCCTCTCCCTCGGGGGAGAGGGGGGGCTGGGGGGGGTGAGGCCCGAACGCTTGCAGCAACGCGCTCAGGTGCTCTGGGGTGACGTCTTCGTTGCGGAGGCGGAGAACCCACATGCCAGTCGACTGTAGGATCTCGGTGCGGGCTTGGTCGTAGTCTTGTTGGCTGTCGTGAATGGGGCCGTCGAGCTCTAGGATGATTCCGTGCTCGGCGCAGTAGAAGTCGACGATGAAACCTAGAATCGGCTGTTGGCGGCGGAACTTGAGGTTGTGGATTTGGCGGTTTCGCAGGAGCGCCCAGGCTTTTGCTTCGGCGTCGGTGGGCTCTTTTCGAAAGCGCTTGGCCAGCGCTAGCTTCTCCGGCGTAATGAATGGGCTGTCGACGACCCGAAAACGAGGGGGTTTGGCGAACGCCCACTCATCCTCTTCAATGATGGGGGGGCCAAAGAGCTCGGTTTGGAGCTCGGGTCGGCGCTCGTGTTGGTCGAGGGCGGCTTCGACGGCTTGGTCGATCTTGAGGAGGCTGCCCAGGTGATCGGCGCCGCGTAGGGCGTGGACGATGGTGTCGGTCAGGGCTCCGGGGATGCCGGTCTGGCGCTCGACCTTGTGGCGCAGCTCGACCAGGGCTGGGTCGTCGTCGGGCAGGCTGGCCAGGCGGAGGTTGGCGGCCACCAGGTTGAGGCGCTCGGGGCGCGCGTCGGGCGCCACCTGCTTGGCCTTGAGCCAGAGCGCGGCGGCGGCGATCTGGATGGCGCGGGGGTCGAGGTCGAGGCCGTGCAGGTTGTTTTCTAGGATGCTCTCGACTGCGTGGCGCAGGCTGACCTCACCCCCCCGGCCCCCCTCTCCCCCCTGGGAGAGGGGGGAGCTGGCTCGGTGGCGGGCCTCTTCTTGGTAGAAAGCTAGGAGCAGATCGAAGGCGACGACTAGGAAGTGGCCGGAGCCTACGGCCGGGTCCAGGAGCTTGAGGTCGCGCACCGAGTCGGGGGCGTGGGCCACGGCCTCGTCGGGGATGGGCTGGGGGACGTAGTAGGCCCAGCGGCGCTCGAGTTCAGAATACAGTGGCATCAGCTCGGTGAGCCCGACAGTCCCTTCCTCCCGCTGTGCCCTCCAAGCAACCCGCCGCTCCTCGAGCCCCCACAGCACCGAGCCCCTCTCCCCGGCGAAGCCGGGGCCGCTGCCGCCATACTCCCCCTCTCCTGTCAAGGAGAGGGGGTCGGGGGGTGAGGTGCGTGAGCTCACGTCCGCCGTCCAGCCATTCTTCGCGCAGATGGCCAGCCACAGGGGATTGAGGCTGTTCTGCAGCAGCCAGTCGACCATGTAGCGCTCGGTGAACATCTGGGTCTTGGAGGCGAGCTCGTGGGGCTCGACCTTGCCGCCGCCGTTGAGCTTGGCGTCCAGGGCCTCGCGCTCGGGGTCGTTCCAGTACTGGTAGACCCAGCCCAGGGTCATGTCGTCGCTCCAGCAGGAGTCGAGCGCGGGGTCGTTGAGGGCGTCGACGACGTGGCGCAGGGTGGCGGCGGGGATGGGGATCAGCTCGGCCACGCCGGCCGGGCCGTAGAGGCCGGGCAGGTCGGTGGCCAGGTCCTCGAAGACGAGCTGGAGCAGGAAGGCGTAGCCCTCGCTCTCGTTGCCCCGGGTGTTCTTGCACAGGGCGGGGGCGAGCTGGCGGAAGTCTTGGTAGGCGCGGCTCTCCCAGCCGCCGGTGACGACGGCCGGGGCGCGCAGGGGGGCGCCGCCGGGACCTGGCGCCTCCATGAGGCGCAGCAGGACGAGCCGGTTGAGGAGTGTGTAGGCGGCCTGCTTCTCGGCCTCGCCGCGGTAGTCCTCTGCGGCGCGGGGTTTCTTGCCGCCCTTCGAGCCCTGGCCGGCGTCGGCCCGCTGCTGCTCACCGATCCAGGCTTCGAGCCGAGCGCGGCGCACCCGGGCGGCCTCGTCCAGGCCGGCGTCCTGGGTGCGGACCGAGAGGCGGTAGGCGGTCTCGGTCGCCGCGTGCAGGGCGCCGTCGTCGGGCTGGGTGGGGAGGCCGACCAGGTGCTGGCGGATGGCGCGGATGGTGGTGCCGAGCTGGGCTTTGGCTTCGGGGGTCATGGTCATGGGGGCTCCAGGGCGTCGCGCACACGCCTCTCCAGCTCTCCGACATCCTCCTTGCAGAGTGTACGGATGCGATTCTTGTAGTTTCGAGCCGCTTCCTTCGCGAGGTGGTCTCGACCTTCATAGGGCGAGTCGAACAGCCCTCGCTCTTTGGCGAGCACGTCGTAGTAAGCCTCTTTGGGATCGCAGTGGGCACGGAGGTCCTTCCAAACCCATGCTTTGGGGAGGTCGAGCCCAGCGAGGACCCAGACCTCGACCTCTTGCTGCGCGGCTTCCGCCAGAAAGACGCATTTTGTGCCCGCGAGGAACTTGGCCGCCCGGCTCTCGAGTGCTTTGAGCTTGTCCTTCCGGCTCACTTCGCAGTCTCGATCCACGACGAGCAGAAACACACGAGTCATGCCCTTGTAGCGCTCCAAGATCTCCTCGAGCCGCTCCCACTTCAAGGCTTCACCGACCCCACCCAGCAACGGGTCGCGACACACCTGCACCCGAGCCTTTACGTCCAGCTCCACGAACATCTTTTCGATGATTGGCTTGAGGACGTATTGGTCTTTGCGGAAGTCTTCGGGGATCACCAGCACGTTAGTGGCCATCTTCAGCCTCCGTGAATTCGTCCGTTTCGCTGAAGATGGCGGCATCCTCGAGCCAGCCTGCTTGATGCAGCCGTCCCAAATCTTGCGATGCCAAGATCTCCTTGGCTCTGGGCAGGCTCATGATCGGGATGAGTCGAGAGCCCTCGCTGGTCTCGCTGCGATAGACCAGCAGCGCGTCGTTGCGAGCCTGCTCGTCGAGGAAGGCGAGGAGGGCTGGGTTGTGGGTGGTCCCGATGACCTGGATGTTCAGGTTTTTCGAGGCCCGCTGCACGAGGTCCAATAGAAGGTGCAGTCGAGTGGGGTGGATGCCGTTGTCGAGCTCCTCGAAGAAGTAGATACGGCCAGAGTCCTCACTCAAGAGCGCGGCGACCAGCGCCAGAAAGCGGAGCGTCCCATCGCTTGCGCTGTTGGCCGAGACCTCGAAGCCGTTGGACTCCTTCAGGTAAACGAGGACTTTGCCGGTGTGATCGGCCTTGAAGTCGAAGTCGACGGCGTCCATAGGGGTCAGCGCGCGCAGCCACTCGAGCAGGGTGGCTTTGTGCTGCGGGTTTACACAAATCCCCTGCAGGACTGACGACAGGTTCTCGCCCCGGTCGCCGAGGATGAGCTGTCCCGGCTGTGAAGGTTGCCGCATGGCATCGGGGTCGAGGTCGAGAAAGCGCATCGAGCGAAAGACCTCGAGCACTGACTCACAGGCATTGCGCGCGTCGGCCGACTCATGGCGACTCTCCGCGAGCTGCGAAAGCACTGGACGCGATGACGCGAAAGCGATCGGCTTCCCATGCTTCCTGTTGTTTCCTCCACGAGGATAGCGAACCCGAAGCTGATGCTCCCCAGTTTGCTCAAGCGGATCGTCCTTCGGATTCGAATCGAAAATAAACGACCTGGCCGTGTGAAGGCGTTCTCCCACAACAAGAGGTGGACCGTCGATTGGGACAGCAACTATTAGTTGGTAGTAGAAGCTCCGACGGCTGGGGGTGCGGAGGATCACCCCAATAGCAAAACGGCCGCACCTCTCGTAGCTCGCCTCCATAGCGCCACCGCGGATGCCACGCCACTGCAGAACACCTCCAGGCCCATACTTCTCGCCGAGGATATCGGCGAGCGAGTAGCCCAGGCCCACCCCGTGCAACACTCGCAGGGCCTCACGGAGGTTGCTCTTGCCCGAGGCGTTGGTGCCCACAATCAGCGACAGGGGCCCGAGCAGGGCGTTCCCATTGTGAAAGCTCTTGAAGTTGTGGAGCACGATGGATCTCAACATGGCTTCCTCTCCAACCAAAATCTGCGACGCGACCCGCGCCGCCTAAAGAGCTAAGGGTTAAGTTTTCTACCTTAGCTCTGCTTGTTTCATAACCTCTGGAACATTCGTGCGTTTTTAGCCTTTCGTTAGTTTTCCACAACCCGTCTCCGACTCCCGGTCCGACTCCCCCTCTCCGTTGAGGTCCGACTCCCGGTCCGACTCCCCCTCTCCGTTGCGGTCCGACTCCCAGTCCGACTCCCCCTCTCCGTTGCGGAGAGGGGGCCGGGGGGTGAGGTCCCCTCAAAGCAGCCGCACCCGCACCCCCGCCCGCACCTGCTCCAACAACTTCTTCTTGATGTCGCTCACCAACGCCTCCACCTCGGGCTCCGTCCCCACCTCGCGGTTGCGCAAGTGCAGGTCGACCCGGACGATGAGCGGCTTGTCCTCGCCTTCGCTGCGAATCTCGTCGAGGATTTCGTTGGCCTGGTCCTCGGCGCGACGCAGCGCCAACACGAAGGGGTCCTTGAGGGCCATCAGGGTCGGCGCCACCGCCTCGGGGGTCGTGTCGGTCATGGCCAGCGCGAAGGGACGCGACACCCGGTGCGACTGGTCGGCGGTGAGCGTGGCGAACCCCTCGCGCGCCTTCACCCTCCCCCGCGCCTGCTCGGCCTGGGCGCCCTGCCACTCCAGCAGGCGCTGCCGCTCGGCCACATAGCACTGGCGGATGGCGTCCAGGTCGTCGTCGAGGGCGCCGATGTCGCGCCACGGGCGCTCGCCTCCGAGCTGCGCCTCGAGCCGCGCGGCGGCCGTCACCACGTTGGACGACTCGACGCCCAGCTCGGCCAACTGGGCGGCCTGGAACGTAAGCATGTTGTGGGCGCGGGTGACCGCGCGCAGCGCCTCGTCGCTCAGCTCCGAGTCGTAGAGCTGCAGCAACTGGAGGCCGTCGCGCAGGGTGTCCAGATGCTTCTTCACCAGCTTGACCGTCGGCTTGGTCTGGCGCGCCGTGCGCACACAGTGCTCGAGCGCGTCGCCCAGCCTCTGGAAGAGCTCCGGTCCGCGCGGCGACCCTGGCAACTGGTTGAGCTGGCTGTGCACCCCGCGCAGTTTTTGGGCCTGCGACGAGAAGTGCTGGGCCACGGCGTCGGCGATGGCGTGGTCCTCACGGTCCATGCGGTGGCCGAGCTGCTCCTCGAAGAACTTGCAAATCCGCGCCCGCGCCGGGAAACCGATGTCGTCGTCGCCCGCCGGGAAGATCGTCGCCCGGCGGAAGGTCCGGTCCTTGTCGAAGAGGTCCCGCACGTCGGCATCCCGAACCGCGGTGATCTCCCCTGCGCCATCGGGCTGCAGCCGCACCTTGCCGGCCCGCAGCAGCCCCGCCACACAGGCCTTCACCACGTTGGCGGTGTAGCCGTAAGGCGGGCCGCCGAAGTGGGCCAGCAGGGTCGAGCCCCCGAGCCCACCTTCGCTCTCGATGTGCTCCTGGATGCGGCGCGGCACGACGCCGCTGCAGGTGGGGACGTAACGACCTGCATCGAGCTCAACGATTCCCAAGTCCCCAGTCAGAAACTTCGATGGCAAACCCGAGAGCTCCAGCTCCACCAGCTGCAGCAACTCCGAGGGCTGTACCGGCGTGGCCTCGAAGTGGGGGAAGAGCTCGGGCAGGATGCGGGTGCCGGCCGCGTGCAGCGCCGTGGCGAACGAGGCGCCCTGCTCTTGGGGCGCCAGGCTGCGGCCGCGGAAGTACAGCTTGCCGGCCATCCAGGCACCCGCGATGCCGTCCCGCGCCAGGTTTTCCAGGTCCTCGAGGCGGTTCTGCTCCTGAGTGAGCAGCAGCTTGCGCGCCGGGCTGAGGGACTCGCGCCGCGGCTCGTGCTTCTTGAGCATCGCGCGGGAGCGGTGGAGCTCTCGGGCGAGGTGGTCCACATGCTCGCTGTCGCCACACAGCCACACCAAACGATCGTAGAGCGCGGTCTCGCCGCTGCGCTTGACCCAAGCGCTGTCGAGCCGCTCGTCGCGAGTCAGGAAACGGAAGTCCACTCTGACCACGGCGTCGTCGCGCGGGTCGACCAGGGAGACGTCCACCGCGCGGCGGCCGTCGGAGAACTGGCCGGCCCAGGGGAACGGCCGCCCTTGCAGACGCGGCCGCTCGGGCTTGGCCAACAACCAGGTTAGGCCACTTTGCACCACCTCGCTGATGACCTCGCGGGGGGCGCCGATGTCCCGGCGCTCGCGTTCCCACTCTTCACCCGCCGACGACTGCACCTTGTAGCCGTGTTTTTCGGAGTAGCCGAGCAGGTTGCGGCGCCGCAGGGTCTCGAGGGCCTCGGTCACGGCGGCCAGGTGGTTGCCGCGGTCGACCCGGTCGTAGAGGCACTGGGCGACGAGCTTGGCGTCGGTGGGCAGGGTCTCTTGGAGCAACTCCAGCAGCGCCACGGCCTTGGCCGCGCGGACCATGAAGCCGCTGGCGTCGTCGGCGCACTGGCCCAGCACGCGCGCCATCGAGCCCTGCACGTCGGAGTCCAACGCCGAGTGTTGGACGTCGTAGATCTTGTCCAGCGTGATCAGCGAGCCCACGGGTTGCTCCGCCAGCTTCTGGTCGCGGAAGAGCTCGCCCAGCAACTGCAACAGACCGCGGATGTCCTGGTCGTCGCCCTGGCTGCGGTTCGAGTGGATGCGCAAGGCGCTCGTGACCTGCAGGATGAGGTCGATCTGCCCCGGCAGCATCGGGTAGACCTCCACGAACTCCTCGGGCGTCACCGCGTCACAGCCGTAGGCGAAGAGCTTGAGGTCGGGGCGGTGGCGTTCGAAGAGCGCTCGCAGCTGCGGCTCGACCTCCGCCTTCTTCTGAAGCAAGCGCTTGTGGACGACGTCGCGGATGTTGTTGACGGCCAGGTGAACGCGGAAGTTGGGCGGGAAGCGGTCCTTGGTGTGGATCAGGAACGACTCGTCGGCGGCCTCGTCCAGCTTCTGCTGCCCCAGCGCCAACAACCAGACCCGCCCCTTGAGCTGCGCGCCCAGCTGCTCGGCGAAGGCGCGCAGGCGCTCGGCCCGGTCCTTACTGGAGAGCACGTACTGGGAGACCTCGTCGATGACCAAGAAGAGCGTCGCCCCCCGCCGCCGGAAGCCGAGCATGTCGCGGATGGCGAGCACCGCCTCCTCGGGCGACTCGGAGCGGGTGTGGGTCCCGCCGCGGCTGATGAACCAGCTCATGGGATCGGTGTAGCGCTCGGGGAACATCACCGACATGACCAGCGAGAAATCCTCCTCGGCCAGGGATCTGTCCTTCACCTCGGCCCAAGGTTTTCCCAGGGTTTCTTGGGCGACGCCCACGAAGCGAGCCCACTCCCCGTCTCGCTCCAAGCGCAACTCGAAGTCGGCGACCAGCGCCTGGGTGCTGCAGTAGCCGAGGCGCTTTTGCACCTGCCGCAGGGCCGCGGCGTGCAGGTGCTCGTTGTCGCGAGCCACGCCGCCGATGTCGAAGACCACCGCCAGCGGGTCGATCTTCGTGCGCAGCGCGCGCCACGCCTCGCGCAGCTCGCCGCCCTTAGGCGAGGTGTCGCGCTTGAGCCAAGCCTCGACGAACGACGAGCCGTCGGGCAGGGCCGCGCCGTCCAAGGCGAGCCCCAGGAGCTTGGCGAAGCTCGACTTGCCGGAGCCGTAAAAGCCCGAGATCCAGGCGTTGGGCAGCTCGGCCCCGCCCGGCTTGTCCAGCTCGGCGGCGATGTGGGTGAGCAGGTGCACGTACTGCTCGTGGATGCCGTTGGGCACGCGGCGGTGGTTCGGGTGCTCCTCGGGCCAGCCGCCGGTGATGATGTATTCGGACGCCTCGGCGGCGATCTTGTCCGGGCGCTGCTCGTGAAAGTGCACCACGGGCGGGATGTCGCGCTCGACGTCAGAGATGAAGAGGTCGCGGAGCAGCAGGGCATCATTCATGGGTAGATCCGGGGTCGATAGTCGTTGTCGGGGCTCAGCGTACCCATGAACGAGAGGCCCGTGGGGCCTCGCCGTTCACCGGGATAGAGCAGGACCACGGGGACGTTTTGGGTGCGGCCGTCGAGGTGGCGCAGCAGCCCCGACGAACGGAAGAACGGGTAGAGCGCGCCGGCGCGCCCGATGAGGGCGACGGTCCGCTCGACCGTCTCGGGGTGGCTGTCGGCGTACTCGCAGAGCAACCGGCTGCAGTCGGCGGCGATGCCGTCGGGCCCCTCGATGAGCGGGCTGAGCCGGCTCTTGAGGTAGTTCAGGCCGCGCTCGGGCTCGATGGCCGCCAAGCGCCGCTCCATCTCGATGACCCGCTCCACCCAGCCCTCCCCCTCGGCCCGCATGCGCTCGAGAAGCAACTGCTGCAGGTCGAGGGAGAGCACCATCCAGCCGTTGGCCGACAGGTCGGCGCTCAAGCGCTGCACCTCGCCGCGCAGCTTGAACTCGTCGCTGGGGTCGTACTGCACGATGGCGAAGCGGTAGTTGCGCATGGTGCTGATGCGCGGCCCATTCTCATGGATGAGGTCGCGCCGCAGGGCGACGAACGCCTCCTGCAACGGGGTCTGCGGGAGCAGCGGCAGGGTCATGAGGCACCTCGGTCGGAAAGAGCGGCAGGAAACCGAGCGTCGGCCCACTCGCCCAGGTCAGCGAAGCGCCAGCCGAAGTCGAGCACATCTTGCTGGCGCTTGAAGGCCAGGCCCGGCAGGCCGCGCAGCCGGTCTTCGAGGGTGCCGCCCTCGAGGCCCACCGAGGCCAGGTAAGGGTTCTCCAGCAGGCTGCCCTCGAAGCTCACCCCACGCAGGAGATAGAGGAGGTACTCGAGGGCGTCGTTGGGAACGCGCGGCAGGACGACGGGGCGCGGGTCTCGGTTGGTCGCGACCAACCCCGCAGTGTAGGCGGACGAGAGCAGATTGCTGGCGAACTTGATGCGACTCGCCAGGGTCCACTGCGGCAGCCCGTGTTCCCCCATCCAGCCGACGACCCAGTCGCGGGTGACCTCGGCGCGGGGCCCGGCGCGGCGCGTCACGAGAGCGCTGCCGGTGAACTTGCGGTAGAGCGGGTCGGCCAACTGCAGGTGCCAGTGGCAGAGGCAGGCGCGGGTCTCGGGCGACATCTCCGGCCAGCGGCGCAACACGGCGAGCGCCGGCGGGAAGGCGTCGTAACGGACGCGCAGGTTGACCAGCAGCACCTCGACGCGGGCCAGGCTGCGGGCGCCAAACCAGTAGGCGTCGAAGGCCTCCTGCGGGGTCGGGCGAGCGTCGCCGGCGGCCTGCGCCCAATAGGCGCGCGAGTCCTCGAGCTCCAAGGCGCACTTCATGAGGCGAGTGTGCAGCTGCGTCGCTTCGCAGGGACGCGCCGTCATTGCTTCTTCCGGTAGTGCGGCATGGGGTAGTGGTCCGCGGCCGGCGCCAAGGCGGCGACCAGGTGTTGGACCTGTCGGCCCAGGGTCGAGGGCGGGTCGCCGGCGAGCCGTCGTCCGATGGGGGTGGCCGAGGAGTCGGCGTCGCCGTGGCCCTGGACCCACTCGAAGAAGTGGGCGCGGTTCCAGCTCGGCACGATGGCGCTCAGTCCGGGCAGGGCCGAGCTGGGGTCTCGGCCGGAGCGTTTGAGGTCTTGGAGGCGTTCCTCGAGCCGCTCGTCGAGCTCGAAGCCGAGGCTGAACAGCGAGAGGATGGCGTCGGGGTCGTGATCCTGTCGGCGCAGCTCGGCGTCGGTGCGGCGCGCCGCCTCACGGGCGCCCTGGAGCACGGCCCAGGTCCAGGTGCTGGGGAGCAGGCGTTGGAAGAGGTCTTGCCCGCCGAACTCCGAAACCAGGTCACAACGCCACCAGCCGAGCCGCTTCTCCTCGCCGCCCTCCCCTGCCCACGCGACCACGAGCTGCGCGGTGAGCGCGGCGTCGAGCTCGGACATGGGGATGGGAGAGAGGTCGGGCGACGCCGACGGGCTCTCGACTTCGAACATGCTCATGGTCCTCCTGGAGTGTGGACGAAATGAAGCAAACTCAAGTGCAGCCACGGTTAGAGCGTGGTCTGAGGTCAAAGTCAACGGGGGTGGAGGGCTGCGGACAGGAAGCGACCGGACGGAGGGGGCTAGTCGGCGAGTCTGTTCGGGCCCCGCCGCTCGCCAGACCCCACGTCGCCGTAGGCCAAGAGCTTGCCGAACGGCAAGTGCAAAAAGCCACGCTCCTCGGTGCTGCATCGCCAATCGCGCGTAGGCACGCCAGCTGGCTCGCTTCGAGCCAGCTGGCGTGCCGAGTAACGCGCGAAAAGTCCGATCGCTCACCCGAACCGTCACACGTGGGTCTGCTCACCGTGCAGACCCTAGGTCCAACACCTCCCAACCCCGATTGCACGATGCGCAGACCCTAGTCCGAGCCCTCGAGACCCCCATTGCATGGTGCGCAGACCCTAGTTGGAGCCCTCCACCCCCCATTGCACGTTGCGCAATCAGGCATTCGAGCCCTACACCGCACAGAGGCACCTGGGAGGCCTCGAACCTGGGTTTGCAACTTTTCGGCGGCCCCGAACGGCGCCGGCGATGCCGAAGAGTCGTTTAGACTCGAAGGGTTGCGCGCATTGCCGGCCTTCGGAGGTCGACCCCCAATAGCAAAGGGCGCGCGCTTCGACAAGAAGCGCGCGCCCTTTTTGCGTTTCAGCTCAGCTAGAAATGACAGATTCTCACTCGACAGCGTGCCGCCGCAATTCCTGGGCGCAGCACGCTGCGCCCCTACAAGTGCTTTGCATCGAGCCCAGGGCAACGCCCTGGGCGTCGGCCCCTCGGGGGCCGAACAATCCCCAGCCCAAGGCGGAGCCTTGGACGATTTGACTCGGCCGCAATTCCTGGGCGCAGCACGCTGCGCCCCTACGAAAGCTTCCCAAGGCGATCTGCCCACCCCGACTCGTGCCCCCCACGCAACAATCCTACCCACTGGGCCACTCTATTCTCCCCCGCGTACCTGCCGATGTTGCATCCACCAGACTCGAGGCCTTCGGCCCTGAAGGGGCCGATCATACCAGCCCAGGGCAACGCCCTGGGAGCCCAGGGCTCACCGCCCACCGACAAACCGAAGGCGGCGGCTTCATCGTCCGTCGGCCCCTGCCGACTCACGGGCTCGACATCCTCGATCCGTTCCTCCTCATCGACGAGATGGGGCCGGCCGAGTATGGCCCCGGTGAGGCCGTGGGCGCGCCGGACCATCCCCACCGTGGGTTCGAGACCGTGACCTACATGCTCGACGGCGAGTTCGTGCACGAGGACTCGGCCGGCCACAGCGGCACGATTCGCCCTGGAGACGTGCAGTGGATGACCGCCGGCGCCGGCATCGTGCACGCCGAGATGCCCTCGAGCCGCATTCGCAAGGAAGGCGGCCGCGTCCACGGCTTCCAGATTTGGATTAACCTCCCCGCCAAGTTCAAGATGACGCAGCCACGCTACCAGGGCATCACGGCCGAGCGCATCCCCAAGGCTTCCAGCGCCGACGGCCTGGCCACGGTGCGGGTGGTCGCCGGCGAAGCGCTCGGCGCCAGCGCCATCATCGACACCCACACGCCCATCGTGTACCAACACTGGACGTTGCGCGAAGGCGCCGACGTGGTCCTCCCGCTGTCGGCCGAGCACAACGTGTTGGTGTACGTTTTTGGCGGCGCCATCCGCGTCGAGGACCGCCCGTTGAGCGACGGACAGCTCGGCATCCTCGGGGCGGGCGACGCGGTTCACCTGCAGGGGGCCGCGCAGAGCTCCGAGGTGTTGCTCTTGGCGGGCGTGCCGCTGGGCGAGCCCGTGGCGCGCTACGGACCTTTCGTGATGAACACCGAAGCAGAGCTCCGCCAGGCGTTCGTCGATTTCCGTTCGGGCGAGATGGGCGCCATCACGCGCGGGGCGAGGGTGGATTGATGGGAAAGTGGGTCGCACAGCGGCGAGAGGGGCCCGAGCCCAAGGCCGGCGAGGAGAGAGCCAACAAGAAACCAACGCCTCCGAGCTACGACAAGGTCATGAGCAAGGCGTTGGCGCTCCTGGGCAAGCGGGCTCATGCCAGCGAGGACTTGCGCGAGCGGCTCGGCAAGTTCTGCGAGGACGCCGCCCTGGTGGGCCAGGTCCTCGCCCGGCTGCACGAGCTGGCCTATCTCGACGACGCCCTCTTCGCCGCCGACTACGCCCACTCGCGGCTGCGCCTCAAGCCCACCGGTCGGCGTCAGCTGCAGCAGGACCTGCGGCGCCGCAAGGTGCCTCCGGAGCTCATCGAGCAGACCTTGGACACCCTCTACGCGGGCCACGACGAGCAGCAGGACGTCGTGCGCGCGGTGGAGAAGTGGACGCGGCAGCGCGGCCTGCCCAGCGACCCCAAAGAGCGGCATCAACTGGTCGCCCACCTGGCGCGACGGGGGTTTCGGTTCGAGCGAATCCGCACCGCGCTTGACGCGCTTCGTTGAGTCTAGGGGGTTGTCGTGAGTGTCGCTTCATTTTTAACGCAAGGGCGCCAGGAACGCAGAGCCGCAAGGAGTTTTCTTTCTTGGGAACGCTCCGAACGGCGGAATCGCAACCATGGCAAAGAGCCCATAGCGAAGTCCCTTACTAGAAACCCTCTTGCGTCTTAGCGTCTTTGCGTCTTTGCGTTGAAATCGAGGCTGTGCAGCCACAAGCCCCCATCCGCCGACCGGAGCTCTCCCTCGCCATGTTCGACCTCGACTCCATCGCCTCGCTCCATCCCGTCCTCCAAGCGGCGCTCGCCACCGCCTTCACCTGGGGCATGACCACTCTGGGGGCGGCCGTGGTCTTTCTGCGCAAGGACCTCGGGCAGCGGCTTCTGGACGGCATGCTGGGGTTCGCCGCCGGCGTCATGATCGCGGCGTCTTACTGGTCGCTCTTGGCGCCCGCCATCGAGATGGACCGAGCCCACGGCGGCAACGGCTGGGGGCCGGCCGCGGGCGGCTTCCTGATGGGCGCCTTCTCCCTGCGCCTCATCGACTACTTCCTGCCCCACCTGCACCTCGGCAAACCCATCGACCAAGCCGAGGGCGTGCCGGTCACCTGGAATCGCAGCACCCTGCTCGTCCTCGCCATCACCCTGCACAACATCCCCGAGGGCATGGCCGTCGGCGTCGCCTTCGGCGCGGCCGCCACGGGCTACCACTCGGCGACCCTCATCGGCGCCATCATGTTGGCCATCGGCATCGGCATTCAGAACTTCCCCGAGGGCCTCGCCGTCTCCGTCCCGCTCCGCCGAGAGGGCATGACTCGGAAAAGGGCCTTCATGATCGGGCAGCTCAGCGGTATGGTCGAGCTCTTCGCCGGCGTCTTCGGCGCCGCCCTCGTCCTCTACGTGCAACCCCTCCTGCCCTGGGCCCTCGCCTTCGCCGCCGGCGCCATGATCTTCGTCGTCGTCGAGGAGGTCATCCCCGAGTCGCAGAACGGCGCCCACAACGACACCGCCACCATGGGCACCATCCTCGGGTTCGTCGTCATGATGGTCCTCGACGTCGCCCTGGGCTAGGAGGGCGCAGGGCGCTAGGAGGGCGCAGCACGCTGCGCCCCTACTAGGGCGCAGCACGCGGCGCCCCTACGAGGCAGACCATGATCAACATCCCCAAAGACCAACGCCCAAGACTCATCGCCTCCCTGCGCCGCTACATGGGCGAAGAGCTCGAGCTGGAGCTCTCCGAGCTGCAGGGCGAGCTGATGCTGTCGTTCGTGCTGGCCGAGCTCGGCCCGACGATCTACAACCGCGCCGTCTCGGACGCCCGCGCCTTCATGAGCGAGCGCGTCGCCGACATGGAGGGCAGCTGCTACGAGCCCGAGTTCGCGCACTACGCGCCGCAGCGCCGCAAGTAGTCTGGGACGGCCAGCCCCTCGCGCTCGGCCAAGCGACACAGGTCGTCCGGCAACGGCGCCCGCAGGGCGAAGTACGGCGGGACCTCGAGCGAAGCGGCGTGCAGCGCCGTGCGCGCGTGGCGCTGGGCGACCTCCGGCGGAGCGTAGCGCGCGTCGCCCAACAAAGGGTGGCCGATGTGCGTCAGGTGGAGCCGAATCTGGTGGCTGCGCCCCGTGAAGATGCGCACCTCGAGCAGCGACGCCGAGCTCGAGGTGGCCAGCACGTGGACCTCGCTCTTGGCGGCTTGTCCGCCCTGAACCACACCGTGCGCCCTGCGCTCCTCGTCCCAACCCACTGGCTCCTCGATGATTTGGTCGGCACTCAGCACCCCGGCGCAGACCGCCACATAACGCTTCTCGCCGCGCTGTCGCATGGCCAGCGACAGCGTGTCCACCAGCCCCTTGCGCCGCACGAAGACGTTGACGCCGCTGGTCTGGGCGTCGAGCTGGTGGACCGCCCAAACGCGCCGTCGCGTGGCCTGCATGAGCAGAAACTGGGCGCAATTCGGGTCCTCGAGGTTGCGGCCGGTCGAGGGCAGCCCGGCCGGTTTGTCGAGCACCAGGATGCCGTCTTTCTCGAAGAGGATGTGGTCGCGGATGTTCATCCCTTACCTTCCATTCCAGTCTTCGACTTCGGTGTGCTCACCACAGAGAGCACAGAGAGCACAGAGAGCGAGCCATGAAGGAGTTGGCTCTGATTGACATACAGACGAAATCCATCTGAGTCTCGCCAGCAACCCCCGCTCTGTGTTCTCAGTGCTCTCTGTGGTGAACCTGGGCTCCAGGAAATCACCCGAAGCCTAGTCTATAGTCTAGCGTTTATGCGGTCAGGAAGAGGGATATCTACGTAATATCCAAACAAGCCACCGCCGCGCTGGTCGAGAGCTCGTTGTTGTCCTCGTGGCATTCGTTGTTGACCGAGCTGCCGTCGCCCGGATCGTCGACCACGACGACGAACTCGAAAGAGCCCCCCTGCAAGGGCAGCGGGATGTCCCAAGTGAACGAGACCGTTTCGAAGTTGCCAGGAAGCATGACCGCCGTCGTCGTCGAGGTGCCGAGATAGGTGCGGCTGCCGTCGGCATTGACCAGGTAGAATGAGACCGGCACCCCGCTGCCGACACCCTGGGCGCCGTCGTTGTTGACGTCGACGGTGAGGGTGAGCTGCGCCGGGCAGGCGCTGATGTCGAAGTCGAGGTTTTCCAGCGTCAGATCGGGGGCGAAGAAGAGCCCGTCGCTCTGGGCGTTCTGCCGGAAGTTGTTGAAGACATCGATGTTGCGGTCGGCCACCTGGGGGATCTTGCCGTTCTCGGTCACGTTGGTGATGGAGTAGGCGTGTTGGTTCCAGATGCGTCGGGTGGAGACCCAGTTGTCCTTTCGGTCTCCGAAGACGCGGACACCATGACCGGCGCCGCTGACGTCGAAGCCAGGCCAGTTGAGACAGGCGGTGGTGATGCTCGGCGCGTAGTCGTTGCGGATGGCGATGAGCTCGGCGTTCCCGTCGTTGTCGACGTCGACGATGATGGGGTACTCGTGGGTCGTGCCCGAGGTGTTGGGCAGCATGAACTTGTCGCTCAGAGGGTCTGCGGCGGAGAGGCGAGTGTCGTAGACGTGGATGAAGCACTCGTCGTTGTAGACGGCCTCGGCGATGCCGTCGCCTTCGAAGTCGAAGATGGAGCTGCCGGTGACGTTGGAGCTCTGGTCCTGCGTCGCTTTCGAGAACACGATCTGGCCCACCATCTTGCCGGTCCCATCATCGACCTCGTCAATAATGACATAGTTGGAGGCCCCGGCGACCGCGATCTCCGGTTGTGGGTCGTCGTCAATGAAGTTCCCGATGGTCGGCGGCCCCAGAGAACCCCCAGGCCCAGGCACGGACCAGCGCCACGTCCCGTCCCACGAAAACAGGTTGATGGCGCCCCCACTCACGGTGACGAGCTCGGGGTGGGGCTCCGCGTCGAAGTTGCCGATGGCGGGGAAGCCGTCGCTCGCCCAGTTGGCTCCGGTGGAGTCCTTCAGGCGGAAGAGCACGTTGCCGAAGCCGTCGAGGATGCAGAGCCCCGTGACCACCTCTGCTCGCTTGCTGGGGTCGCGGTCGATGTCGGCGGCGACTGGAATCTGTCGACCGTTGCCGCAACCGGAAGCTGCGGTGTTCCAGACCTCGACGCCGGTGTGGTCGATCATGCTGCCGCTGGCCAGGATCTCGACGTCGCCGTTCTGGTCCAGGTCGACCAGCGAGGCGCCGCCCCAACCCATGTAGACGCCGGGCCGCTGCCATTTGATGTCGCCGTTGTCCTCGAAGGCGATGACTCCGGCGTAGCTCGGCAGCGACGCGATGACCTCGGGCCGGTCGTCGCCGTCGATATCGCCGATGGCCACCGAAGAGGCGCCAGCGACCTGGCTCTGCGTGAAGACCATGAGCTCTTGCCCAGTGTCGCCGCTGACCACGCGGATGTACCCGGTGGCCGTGTACTGGCTGCCGGTGAAGGTCGAGAAGACGACGTCGGGGATGTCGTGGGTGTCGATGAGGCCGTCGCCGTTGTCGTCGGTCATGTTCGCCACCGCGGGCGCCATCATGACCTGGTGGTAGTCGGGCTCGACGGTAGAGCCGCTCCACTCCCACTCGACCTCGGGCAAAAAGTCCTCGGTCGGGATGTAGAAGCAGCCCGGCAGCGCGGCGATGGGCAAGCAGTTGCCGATGGTCGTCTCGCAGTACTCGCCCGCGGGGCACTGGTAGTTCTCCTGGCAGGGGATGCCCGGCGCGACGCAGGTCTCGACGAAGCACAGCTCACCCGCGCCGCAGCACGTTTGCTGCGCCCCGCAGAAGACCTGCGTCGGACAGGCGAGCACACAAGCGCCGGCTTGGTCGTCACAGACCTCGTTCGCCGCGCAGCAAGTCTGGGTGGGCCCGCAGCGAACGCCGGAGTTGCAGCCCGCAGCACAAGCCCCAAGCACGCACTCGAGGGTCCCAGGGCAGCAGACCTGGTCGTTCCCGCAGCGCGGCTTACCATCAGAGCACGCGTCGGTGCAGACCCCCGCGACGCAAGTTTGGCCCGCCGTGCAGCAGGCATTCGAGCACGTCACCACTCCGGGCTCGCAGCTCAAAACCTCGGCGCTCTCGTCGAGGGCAAGGTCTTGCAGCTCGGTGTCATTGGCCTGGTCGGCCTCAGTGACGTCGACGCCCACATCGGAGGCGAGGTCCACAGACCCATCCTCGAGGACGTCTTGGTGTCTGGGAGTGCTCGTCGACGTGTCACCGCAACCCCAGATAAACGCTGCACAAACCCAGACGGCAATGGTCAGCCAGCTCGCGCTCTTGAAACTAATCACTGTGCCTCCCTGCTCAGAAAAATCCTGCCTCATCATAGCCATAGGCCGGGCCGCGAACCAGCACGGTGTCAGCAACGGGTTCGGCTCGCCGTTCAGCGAACCATGCACACCGGTTCTGCGGCCTGACTTCTACGGACACAATCCGGCCGTTGGCGGAACGTTTCTTTGGTTTCATGATGCGAACTGCAACGGCTGTGGTATTCAGTAAGCGACATCAACTGTGCATCCGATGGAGACGCCTGATGGAATCCGAGCTCAGAGAACGCATCGAACGCCTGCGAAGGCTGGCCGACAACCCCGAAGAGAAGCTCGAGCTGGGGCGTCTGCAGCTGCGGGTCGGTGAGCTGAGCGCGGCCCGAACGGTCTTTCGCAACCTCGCCAGCCAAGGCGTGCAGTCCGCGGTCCAGGAGCTCAGAGCGCTGCGCAAGACCGAGCTCATCGTCGTCACCGAAACCGAGTACAAGGCCACGCTGGCGCGGTATCGAGACCAGTACTCGCTCATGAACTGGCCGAGAAAGGAGAGGGCCCGCGCCATCCTTCTCCACTCCATGATGAGCAGCCTGAGTCGTCGGCGCTACGACGCCACCGACCTCTCCAGCATCATCGAGTGCGCGCTCGCCGACCTGCACATTCAGGGAGACTACTGTCATATCCGTAGGTATTTGGTGACCGTAGGCATGCTCGACCGCGAGCGGGATGGCTCGGCGTACTGGCGCAGTGACCTCTATCGCGAGAACTTCGAGTTCGACGTGGACTCGAAGCTCTGAATCGTCAACGAATTCGAGGACCCAACTGCTCTCGTGGACCTCCACTCAACGAGGCCCCCATGAGCTCACGACGAGACCGCTCCTCAGCTCAAACTCTCTGCATCTCCGCGCCTTTGCGTCTCTGCCATGAAAATCGGGTGGGATCGGGCGGCCTCTCTCTGATATTGCTTCGATCTTTCACCACGAAGAACACGAAGGAGAGGAAGGAGAAACCAGCCTCTTCGTGCTCTTCGTGCTCTTCGTGGTGAACTCGATGCCGACCATCAACAGAGGGTGGTCCGAAGGTTTTCTCACCTCTTGGGTGACGCGCAGCGTCTCAGGTGACTGCTGCCATGAAAATCGGGTGGGATCGGGCGGCCTCTCTCTGATATTGCTTCGATCTTTCACCACGAAGGACGCGAAGGAGAGGAAGGAGAAACCAGCCTCTTCGTGCTCTTCGTGCTCTTCGTGGTGAACTCGATGCCGACCATCAACAGAGGGTGGTCCGAAGATTTTCTCACCTCTTGGGCGACGCGCAGCGTCTCAGATGACTGCGATAAGATCGAAGCAATATCAGTCACATGTCGCCAGAATCCTCATCGCAGTCAGCGCGAGCAAGAATACATCTCGCCTTTGAGGACCGCGCACTCGGCGCAGTCCTCTGAAGCTATGCTCGAGGTGCGTCAAATGCGCAGCGCCTCGCCCACCCTCGGACTCAGAACCACCGTCTCAGCCAATCCTTCTCGAAAAGCACCTTGCCCGCATGCCAGTGCCGGCCGGGCTTGTACGCCTTCACCTCCGGGGTCGGCTCCGCGTAGAAGTTCCCGCGGCCCAGAGCCGCCTTCCCATCGCCAAGCTCGATAAAACACTCACCGTGGCCGTCGAAGCTGGCGCTCTTGCCCTTCCCCTCGATGGCTAGGGCGATATTCTGAGCCACGACAAGGGCCTGGCTGTGGGCAAAGGTCCCAGCTTTCGGCAACGGCTTGCCGAGCGTCAGCGGGATGCCAACGACATCGCCGAGGGCGTACACTTGCCCGAAACGCGTCTCGAGCGTGTAACGGTCCACCGGCACCCAACCGCTCTCGCCGACGAGCCCGGCCTCTCGAACGGCCGTCGGCGCTCGGTGTGGTGGGACATAGGCGAGCAGGTCGAAGTTGGCCTCTGGATGGTTTTCGAAGTGGATGCGTCGCGCAGCTGGGTCCACCTTGGTGACCTGTTGGCTCGGGTGATAGGTGACGCCTTTGCCCTCGACCATCTGGCGAACCCCCGCCGAGAACTCGGGTCCCGTAACGCCCATCGGCCCAGGTTCGGCCGTGTAAAGGTCGACCTGTACCTGGTCACGCACCTTGCGCTTGCGGCAGTCGTATTCGAGGAGCATTGCGGCCTCGTAAGGCGCGGCCGGACACTTGTAGGCCGCCGCGGCCGTCAGCACCACGATGCGTCCCGAGCGGAAATCCTTGAGCGCACCACGAAGGCTCTCGGCTCCGGCCAGGGTATAAAAGCTATGGCCTGCCTCGGCCAGGCCCGCAATCCGTTCGGGCGCCAGCTCGGCGCCGAGCGCCACGACCAAAAAGTCTGCCTCGAGGGGCTGTCCCCCCAAGACGACTCGCCGGGTGGCGGGGTCGATGCTCTCTATCTCACCCGTGATGACCTCAATGCCCTTCTTGCGCAGCCTATCGAGCGGTTGCGAGATGCTCTCTGCGCTCCGCAAGCCCGTCATGAGCCAGAGGAGCGAGGGCGCGAACAGGTGCGTCCGCTCTCGGTCCACCAGCACGATGCGGTGCTGCTTGGACAGCTTCTTGCGCAGCTCGACTGCGGTTACGAGCCCGCCAACGCCGCCGCCGAGAATGAGGATGGTCTTGTTGTCTTTGCTCATTTTTTTGTCTTTGCTCATTTTTGTGCTCAAAACGTCACCACTCGCTCGGCCCATAGGGTCCAATCCGTCAATTCGTCGAGGGTGCTGCGGCTCGTCCCCTCGGCCAGCTCGCCCTCGGCCATGCCGCGTGCGTCCATACACGTGCCGCAGACGCCGACCTCCCCCCCGCGTTTCGTGATGGCGCGCAACATGACCTCGAGGTTGTAATAACCTTTCGGCACCTTCTGGTCTCGCTTCGCGCAACTCGCTGCGTCGCCGATGAGGAACACTCGGACGAGCTCGCCCTCACGTTTGGCAAGTGAGCCCGCGAGCCGCAGGCCGTTGTAGCTGCGCTCAGTCCCATAGGGCGGGTCGTTGAGGATAAAAAGTGTCTTGCTCATTGTGTGACTACCTTCGCTAGAAATGGGTCTATTCACTCGACTTCAACTGGCAAACCACGGGCTCGCCAGTCGAGCACGCCGTCCTCCATTCGGATCGCCGAGAACCCTTGCTTCTTGAGCAACTCGACCGCCTCGATCGCCAGGACGCAGTAAGGACCGCGACAGTACGCGACCACCTCGCGCTCGCGCGGCAGCTCGGCGAGACGACGAGAGAGCTCACCCAGCGGCACCGACACTGCCCCTGGCAGGTGTCCAGCTCGGAACTCCTCTGCAGGACGCACATCGAGCAAGGTCACCGCGCCGCTGCGAACGCGGGCAACCAAAGCGTCGCCGTTGACGGGTTCCATGCTGCCGCGCTCCTGCAAGAACGCCCGGGTCACTTGCTCGATTTCCAGAAGCCTGGAGGCGGCAAGCTCCCTGAGGGTGCGGAAGAAATCGCTGACCTCTTCGCTGGCCACCCGGTAGGTGACGTGGACGCCTTCCTTCGCGGTTTCGACGAGCCGCGCTCGGCGCAACACCTGCAGGTGGTGTGAGGTGTTGGCGAGCGGTTGCCCAACCTGCTTCGCGAGCACGTCGACGCTGCGCGGGCCCTGACAAAGGATGTCCAGAATCTCCAGCCGTGGACCGCTGCCAATGGACTTCCCTATGCGGGCGATCTGCTCGTAGATGGAATCTTTGTACTGTCGGCTCGAAGACGTCATGTCGTGCCTCAAACGGTCAAATGGTTGTTTGAGTGTAGTGCCGCCGCACGCAGTGTCAATTCATCAATCGACGCACTTCGATCCTGCGACGGTGGGCGTTACGGCGGGCGCGACGGCGGGCGCGACCATGGAAGCGTCACAAGGCGAAGTCGCGGTGGCGGGGGTTTGTGCTGGGCCAGATTCGTCGCATAGTGTAGCAGCAGCACGAGGTGGAAGCGGGTTTCACCTATCACGCTTACATGAACTCTGGAGCCAGAGGGCATTTCGATGCGAGTCAAGGTCGCGAACGAAGCCGAATGGACCTCGCTGGTGCAGCAACTGCGCGAACACGGCGGCGTCTCCGTTCGGCCAGACAAGCCGCCGGCGGCGTTCTCACAAGTCGAGGTCGCCTTCGAGGGCCCCGACGGCTTGTTGGCGGCGCTCGCTGGGACCGTTGTGCACCTCTCGCCTGACGGTCTGGTGTCCGTCGTCGCGACCGACGCCAAAGCGCTCGAGGGCGTGGGATTTGGGACCGCATCATCGAATCACGAGCCGCAAGGCGAGGTGAAACCCCTCTGGGCAACCTACGACGAGCTCTCCAAGCACGACAAGCTCAAGCTCGCCCAACACGGCAACGTCGAAGCCAGGCGCCTGATCCTCAAGGACCGCGACCAGACGCTCCATCCTCACCTCCTCAACAATCCTGGCATCACCGCAGGCGAGGTCGCGGCATTGGTTCGTTCGGGTGGCGCTGGCCCGGCGTTCATTGCCCGTGTGGCTGCCCGCGCGGATTTGCTGGGCAACCCTCAGATCGCGGAGGCCATCGTCATGAACCCGCAGACCCCCGTGCCACTCGCCGTGCAGCTCATCGCCAAGCTGCCCATCGACGTCGTTCGCCGCATCGCCAAGGCGGGAAACCTGCGCATGCCCATCGTCTCCGCCGCCCGCAAGCGAGTGATCGTGAAGTAGGACTTCGGCGAGGACGTCATTGTCGGGGGATCAACTCCGCTTCGATGGGCGTCTCCGAGTCGCTGAGCTTGAGCGTCCTCTCGAAGGTGTGGTGGTCAGCGAGACGGAACTCGACGTGCCGTTCGCCGCACGACGAGTCGACCGTGCACGGCGAGCGCTCGCACTTCAGCTCGCCATCGACGTAGACCGCCGCCGCGGGGGTGCTGCTGGCCTTGATCGCACAGGTCGCCGCGTCGCCTTCGAAGGCGTCGACGCCGGTCGAGACGTCGGCGACGGGCGTCATTTGGGTGGCGGCGACGTTGGCCTTCGTCGCTTCTGGTGCGGGCGAGTCGCCCGGCTTGGCGTGCCCGGAATGGGAGAGCATGAGGTAGAGCAACCCTGCCAGCACCGGGATCAGGACCAGCAGAAAGATGGCCACGCCCCGGCTGGGAGGAGCCTCGTCGACGTCATCTTGGTCCTGCGCCTTACGGATCGCCGTCAAGGAAGCCTCGCTGAGCAGCGAGACGGCGCGATCGGTCTCGGCGTTGTCCACCTCGCCAGGACCTACCCAAACCGGAGACAGCCTTGGAACGGAGACTTTGAGCTCCGAGACGGGAGGGAAGTTGAGGCCGGGTCGAGCGGCATCGGTCTCATCGAGCACCTGTTTCAGGTTGAAGAACCCGGACTCGGTCCTCTGGCCCCGATTCGCGGCCTTCATGGCCGCGGCTTCTTCTTCTGGAGTGAGGGCGAGCAGCGCGTCGGCGAGCTCGAGGCTCTCGAGATCCTCGTAGAACTCCAGCGCAGAGGAGTATCGATTGGCGATCTCCTTCTCCAATGAGCGCGCCAAATAATGCCCCAGCAGAGTGCCCTTGAGCGCCGCTGGATACTCGATGTTCGCGATGATCTGGTTGGCCAGAATGTCGTAATGCGTTCCGCCGGTGACGGCTGGGCGACCGATCAGAAGCTCGTAGAAGATCAGACCGGCGGAGTAGACATCCGAGTAAGGACCGAGCTCGAGGTTGCGGATCTGCTCGGGGGCCATGTAGCGCGGCGTCCCGAAGTTCCCTTGGCCGGTCATCGTGAGGTTCTGGACGGCTAGGCAGTCGGTCGTGTCGAGCGCCTTGCCGATGCCAAAATCCAAGATCTTGACCCAATCCCGCTCGGCGCCCATGCGCGTCAGCATGACGTTGCCGGGCTTCAGGTCGCGATGGATCATCGACTTTTCGTGGGCAGCGACCAGCCCCGAGAGGACCTGCATCATGATCCGCTGCGCTCGCGCCATGGTTACGCGGCGTTCGCGGACGAGCAACGACTGCAGCGACTCCCCGCGCACCAGCTCCATGGACATCCACAGCAAACCGTCGTCGTTGCGTCCAAAATCATAGAGTCGAACGACGTTCGGACTCTCGAGTCGGCGAACGAGGTCGATCTCCCTCAAGAAGCGCCGGACGAGGTCCGGGATGCCTTGAGCCACCTGGGAGTTGGTGTTGACGACCTTGATCGCCACGTCACGGTTGAGCTTCTTCTGGTGGCCCTTGAAGACCGCGCCGACCCCCCCCTGCCCCAACAACTCCACAATGGTGTAAGGCCCAAGCTGATCACCGACTGTGGGCATCCCGCTCATCGCGTTCGCTGCCTCCGACACTCCGTCCACCGATTCACATCCCCCAACCTCTAGCACAGGTGAAGGTTCGATGGCTTCTCTCCTGAAATCAAATTCTCGGGCTCGTCGCTACTCGGCAAGAACGGTCGCCAATTGGCAGGTCTTTGCTATGATGCGCAGGCTTTCCGAGAGGGAGAACTTGATGACTGATACTGAGAAACTCATTTACCTGAGCAACCTCGTCATCGTCGCGCGCTGCGATGGCGAGACCGCCACCAGCGAAGTCGAAGTGGTGACGCGGGCCTGTGCCGAGATCGGCGCGTCCAATTGGACACTCCAACAGGCCTTGAACCAGTTCGGAGACCCACTTCCATCCCTGCGCGCCCTCGTTCGCTTCTCCGATCGTGTGCGCAACCTCGAAGACATGATCGCGATCTGCATCGCCGACAGTGAGCTCTCTCCTCAGGAGAAGAAGGTGATCGCAAAGGTCGCCATCGACATTGGGCTCTCACAAGACCAGACCAACCAAATCATCAGCCAGGTGCTCGCCCAGCGCTGAGCGCGAGCGCAGGGACGGGAGGGGGCTTGCTTCGAGCCACCCCTGCCCCAAAAAAGCGAGCGAAATCCCATCGACGACAATCCTGGAGAGATCATGGATGACCACGTAGCTCGATGTCACCTCGTCGCCAGCGTCTTGGCCGCCGACGGACGTGTCACCCCCGACGAGAGAGCCTTCCTCAACCAGATGATGCAGAGCCTAGGCCTCGACGCGAACCAACAGGACGAAGTCATGCACTTCGAGGGCGCCGACGAAGCCATCGCGCAGGTGAGAAACCTTCCCGTGGAGTCGCGGCGTATCGTCCTTGACGAAGTCGTCCAAGCCGCCCTCGCCGACGGCAAACTCGGCGCTCTCGAGATGGCCGTTGTGCAGCGAATCACCGCCGCGCTGGCTCTCGATAACTAAGGACTAACATGAATCAAGACGCGAAAAAGACCGCCCTGCGGATGATCCCATATGGGACTTTCATTCTCACGAGCGAGTCTCCGAAAGGCACCGTCTCCGCCGCCACCGTCAACTGGGTCACCCAGGCCTCCTTTACCCCGCCCTTGGTGGTGGTCGGGGTCAAGAAAGACTCCGGCACCTTCGCCATCATCTCCGAAAGCCGAGCCTTCGCACTCAACGTTCTGGGCAAAGGGCACAAAGACCTCGCCTTCAACTTCTTCAAGTCCCACGAGCGTCACGGCGATTCGATTGGAGGGCAGCCCTTCGAGCACGGCCCCCAAGGAATGCCCCTGCTGACCCAGCTCCCGGCTTGGCTCGAGTGCAAGGTCGTCGACATCGTCGAGCACGGCGACCACGCCGTTGTCATCGGCGAAGTGACCGAAGCCGGTGTGCGCGCCCAGCCCGAGGGTCGCGCCGACGAGGCGACGCTCTGGCTCAGAGACCTAGGCGAGAAGCTCTTCTACGGCGGCTAGCCGGTCGACGTGACCGTTGGGCTCTTGCGACCCGCTGCATCCCTTGCGGCGGGGCTCTTACTGGCTCAACGGGCCACGAGCTGGGCCGCGACACCAAGGTGTCGCGGCTTTTCGTACCGGACATGACTAGAATCCCACCTGCCGAGGCGCTCGCGGGAACGGGATGACTTCGCGGATGTTGTCGACGCCCGTCGCGTACATCACTGCCCGTTCGAACCCCAATCCGAATCCCGCGTGGGGAACGCTTCCGTAGCGCCGAAGGTCGCGATACCACCAGTACGGCGCCGGGTCCAAGCCCATCTCGACGATGCGGGCGTCGAGCACGTCGAGCCGCTCCTCACGTTGGCTGCCGCCAATGATCTCGCCGATCCCGGGCACCAAGACGTCCATTGCCGACACGGTCTTCCCGCCCTCATCGAGGCGCATGTAAAAGGCCTTGATGTCCTTGGGATAGTGGGTCACAGCGACTGGGCCCTGCACCACCTCTTCGGTCAAATAGCGTTCATGCTCAGACTGAAGATCCGCACCCCAAGGGGCCGGGAATTCAAACTTTTTCTTCGTTTTGGAGAGTCGCTCGATGGCCTCGGTGTAGGTCATCACTTCGAACTTCGCCGTGACGAGCTTCTCCAGCCGAGCGAGCAGACCTTTGTCGATGTGCTGGTTGAAGAACTCCATGTCGTCGGCCCGCTCGTTGAGCAGGTTCGAATAGATGCTCTTGAGAAAGTCTTCGGCCAAGGCGACATCATCGAGGAGGTCGGCAAAGGCGATCTCGGGCTCCACCATCCAGAATTCGGCCAGGTGACGGCGAGTGTTGGAGTTCTCCGCGCGGAACGTCGGGCCAAAGGTGTAGACCTGGCTCATGGCCATGCAATAGGTCTCGACGTTGAGCTGACCAGAGACCGTCAGGTGGGACTCCTTGCCAAAGAAGTCTTGGTTGAAGTCTACGTCGCCCGCTTCGGTACGCGGCGGGTTGACCATGTCCAAGGTCGACACCCGGAACATGTCCCCAGCCCCCTCGCAGTCGCTCGCCGTGATGATGGGCGTGTGGATCCAAAAGAAACCGCGCTCGTGGAAGAAGCGATGGATGGCCTGGGCCAGGCTGTTCCGCACTCGAGTCACTGCGCCGATCAGGTTGGTGCGAGGCCGCAGGTGCGCCACTTCGCGCAGATACTCCATGCTGTGTCGCTTGGGCTGCATGGGATAGGTCTCGGGGTCATTGACCCAACCGACCACTTCGACGCTCGTGGGCTCGATCTCGATGCTCTGTCCCTGGCCTGCCGAGACGATCAAGGTCCCCTCGACGATCACCGCGCAGCCCGTCGTCAGTCGCTTGAGCTCGCTCTCATAGTTGGCGAGTGACTCGCTGGCGACCACCTGGATCGGCGCGAAGCAAGAGCCGTCGTGGACCTGGATAAAGGAGATTCCGGCTTTCGAGTCCCGGCGGGTCCGCACCCAACCCTGAACTCGAATGGCTTCGCCGACGGGGACCTTGCCCTCGAGCAGCTCGGAGATCTTGTTGGCTCTCATCTCTCTCACCTCTTGTTGTCTCTCGGTCTCGCCTCAGCGCCCGCAAAATAACGAAACGTCACAGGACAGGCGTTGTGACCATCTTCCGGCGACAAAGCAAGGCGTCAGCCGACTGCGTTTCAGGCCTTCTTGGGCTTCTTCGCCTCGTGCTCGAACGCGCCGCTCTGGAGCTTGTCCATGTAGACCTTCAGCTCGCCCCCGACGTCGTTGCTGAGGATGTACAAGCCCAAGATGTTGGGCACCGCCATCCCCAGGATCATCAGGTCGCTGAGCTCTAGAACGTTGGTCGCGGTGACGATCGAACCGAGGAAAACGAAGAGCAAGAACAGTAGCTTGTAGTAAATCGACGACTTGTCGCCGAGGAGCCAGGTCCAGCAGCGCTCGCCGTAGTAGGACCACGAGATCATCGTAGAGTAGGCAAAGAGGATGACCGCGATGGTCAGGAGGTATGGGAACCAGCTGATGACTCCCCCCATGGCCTCGGACGTCAAGGCAGCACCTTGGTTCTTGCTGATCAGGTCGGCATACGCTGGGTTGTTGTAGGCGCCGGTGATCACCACGACCAAGGCGGTCATGGTGCAGATCACCACCGTGTCGATGAAGGGTTCGAGGAGGGCAACGATCCCTTCCCGAACGGGATAGGCGGTCTTGGCAGCCGAATGGGCGATGGCTGCAGAGCCGATGCCCGCCTCGTTGGAGAACGCCGCGCGCTTCACGCCAGTGATGACGACGCCGATGAATCCCCCAGCGACCGCCGTAGGCGAGAAAGCCTCGACGATAATCAGCGAGATTGCGGCGGGGATCTCCCTGAAGTACACCGCGAGAATGTAGAGGCAGGCGCCAACGTAGAGGGTGCACATTAAGGGGACGATCTTTTCGGCCATCTGCGCGATGCGTTTGATGCCACCGATGATCACGGCACCAACCGCCATGACCATCAGCATCCCATAGACGTAGCGGTGCTCGGCGAAGAACGGGAAGGTCCCGGTCAAGACGTTGAGGGATTGGTTGACTTGGAACGCGTTCCCCCCGCCCATCGACCCGCCGATGCAGAGGATGACGAACAAGACGGCCAGGACTTTGCCCAATCTTGGCATGTTCTTTCTGGCGAGCCCTTTGGAGAGGTACTCCATGGCTCCCCCACGAACCGTCCCGTCGTCGTTCACAACGCGGTACATCTGGCCCAGAGAGCACTCGACGAACTTCGAAGTCATGCCGAGCAAGCCGACGACGATCATCCAAAACGTCGCGCCGGGCCCACCCACACTCACCGCGATGGCGACACCAGCGATGTTACCCAACCCGACGGTCGCCGAGAGCGCGGACGCCAGAGCCTGGAAATGGGTCACTTCGCCGTCGTCGTTGGGATCATCGTACTTGCCGCGAATCACCTGGATGGCGTGCCCAAAGAGGCGAAAGTTGATGAACCCCATCCGGACGGTCAGGAAGGCCGCACCCGCGAGGAGCCACAAGACGACGAAGGGGATGCCCGAGCCACCGCCGAGAGGAATCTCGAGGAAGAGGACAGCGGCGATGGCCTCGGCCGCTTTCCCAAACCAACCGTTGATGCGGTCCTCGACGTCCCCAGCCATCGCGGTGGCCGGGATCAGGAAGGCGAGTGTGGCGACGAGCCCGGAGCTGAGAAGGAGCGACCGGCGCGAGGTCTTCGACGATTCAATCATGGGACGTTCATCGATGGAGAGTATAGGGCTGGCGTTGTGTCCGACGGTGGAATTGGCACGTGGCCGTCAGACCCGAAGCGGAAAACCTTGAGGGTTCGAAGTCATAGCCTGCGTAAGGGGCGCAATGCAAGCGCTCCCCTAGTCGGCACCGGCGAGTTAGGTTTTGGACAATAAAAAAGGGCAGCCAGGAGGCCGCCCTTTTCTATTACTTATTGCTAAGTTCAGTCCTCTTTGCTGACGAGCTCACTGAGCTTGTCCTTGAGGAGGTCACCCAACTGGGCCGTGCTGCCCATGTCGTCATCCGTGTAGGAGCGCAGGGTACCGGTCTCATTGCGCTGGACGAAGCTCTTGATCGAGAGCGCGATCTTGCGATCGACGGGGTCGATGGAGATGACTTCGGCCTTGTGCTGCTCGCCGACCTTAACGATCTGCGACGGGTCTTCCACGCGGTCTCTAGAGAGCTCGCTGATGTGGATGAGTCCCTCGACTCCAGACTCGAGCGTGGCGAAGGCGCCGAACTCGGTGAGCTTGGAGATGACACAGTCCACGACGCTGCCCGAGGGGTAGCGCTGCGGGAGGAGCTCCCAAGGATCGGGCAGGAGCTGCTTGATGCCGAGGCTGAAGCGCTCGTTCTCGACGTCGATGTTGAGCACGACGGCTTCGACGTCGTCACCCTTGACGTAGATCTCACCTGGGTTGCGGACCTTCTGCGTCCAAGAGATGTCGCTGACGTGCACGAGGCCGTCGATGCCATCCTCGACGCCGATGAAGAGGCCGAAGTCGGTGATGTTACGCACTTTGCCGATGATCCGAGTGCCGACTGGGTAGCGCTGCTCGAGCAGCTCCCAGGGGTTCGGCTCGGTCTGCTTCATGCCGAGGCTGATCTTCTTGGCGTCGGTGTCGAGGCTGAGCACGACGACCGTGATGACATCGCCCACGGAGACCACGCGGCTGGGGTGCTTGACGCGACGCGTCCAGCTCATCTCGCTGATGTGGATGAGTCCCTCGATGCCTTCCTCGAGCTCGACGAACGCGCCGTAGTCGATGAGGCTGACCACGCGTCCCAGAGCGCGCACACCGGCCGGGTAACGGCTGACGGCGTGGACCCAGGGATCCGGCGTCAATTGCTTGTAGCCCAAGCTGACGCGCTCGTTGTCGGCGTTGAACTTCAAGACCTTGACCTTGATCTCGTCGCCGATGTTCACGACTTCGTTGGGGTGGTTCACACGGCCCCAGCTCATGTCGGTGATGTGGAGAAGTCCATCGATGCCGCCGAGGTCCACGAACGCACCGTACTCGGTGATGTTCTTGACGACGCCGTCGAGGATCGCACCTTCGTGCAACTTCTCGAGCGTCTTGGACTTGAGGGTCGCGCGCTCTTTCTCGAGCAGAGCTCGGCGAGAGAGCACGATGTTTCCACGCTTCTTGTTGAACTTGATGATTTTGAAGCGGTATTTCTGACCGATGAACTTGTCGAGGTTGCGGGTCGGCCGGAGCTCGACCTGGCTGCCAGGCAGGAACGCCTTGACACCAATATCGACCGAGAGACCGCCTTTGACGCGGCTCACGATGATACCTTCCACAATCTCGTCGCGTTCGGCGGCTTCGGAAATCTCTTCCCAAACCTTCAAACGATCGGCCTTCTCTTTGCTCAAAACGCAAAGACCAGACTCGTTCTCGGTCGCCTCGACGAGCACTTCGACCAAATCTCCGATGGAGACGGTCAGTTCGCCAAGAACCATGAACTCGTCCTTGCCAATCTGTCCCTCGGATTTGAACCCGATGTCGACGATCACAAAGTCACCAACGATGTCTACCACACGACCGGGAACGATCTCCCCCTCACGAACGGTCGCCTGACGTTCTTCGAACTCGGCGAGGAGGGATTCGAACTCGATCATATCCATTGGCGCATCGGCGCTGCTCAGCTGAGTCATTGCGCTAGTTACCTCTGAAAAAAAGAAGGGTTGAGAAGTCAACGAAATGATCCCATCCACCCTGGACGGTGATCGGCTTCAATATGGGTCCCCAGCAGACTGCGTTTCGCAATCCTTTCGAAACGCTCAGAAACGCTGTTTCTGTGCATCCACGCGCACGGCCCGCTCGGAACGGCCTCATATACTGGTTTCATCTGGGCAAGTCAAACCTCGATCTTCGCCGATGCTCGATTTCTGTCTTCCAGGCTCCGCATTCCAGCAAAAAGAGAAGGCCCGACACGAATGTCGGGCCTTCTCTTTTCGGAGCCAGCGCGGCGAGCCCACCCAGGGCCATTATTGGCTATAGAGTGTCAGCTCGACTCGGCCCGCTCCTACTCCTTCATTGAGGTCCTCTGGAGGACCTGTCGCTTGGTGTCCAGGCTTAGCCGCGGGCCGCTGTGAAGCGCTTTGCCACCGCATTCCAGTTCACGAGGTTCCAGAACGAAGCCACCCAGTCCGCTCGGCGGTTCTGGTAGTGCAAGTAGTAGGCGTGCTCCCAGACGTCGCACAGCATCACCGGGATGGTCCCCTGAATGCCCGTGTTCTGGTGGTTCTCGGCCTGCATCACCACGAGCTTCTTCGCCGTCGGTTCCCAAGCCAGGATGCCCCAGCCGCTGCCCTCGACCTGCGTCGTGGCGGCACTGAATTGCCCCTTGAACGCCGCAAAGCTGCCAAAATCCTTGTTCAGCTGCGTCGCCAACTCGCCCTTCGGCTCGCCGCCGCCATCCGGTCCCATGCTCTCCCAGAAAATCGTGTGGTTCACGTGCCCTGAGACATGGAAGGCCAGATCCCGCTCGATGCCTTTCACCGTCGAGAAGTCTCCCTCTTTGCGCAAAACCTCTAGCTTCGCCAAGGCGGCGTTCGCTCCAGCCACATAACCAGCGTGGTGCTTGTCGTGATGCAGCCGAACGGTCTGCTCGTCGAGGTGCGGTTCCAAAGCGTTGTAAGCATAGGGCAGTGCGGGAAGTTCGTAGGTCATTTCTCATTCTCCTGACAATATGGGTGGCGCTCGCGCCAAAAGAAAGGTCGCGTCGGACGAGGATGAACGATCAACTCCGCCGACGAATGTCTGATCGTTCTCGGGGTGGAACAAAGGCGTGAAGAAAGATGGATAAACCTGGTCCGGCACCTTGGCTCGCCGCCACCAAGTCCAAGCACCGTCGCGTCGTTTGCCTCTGATACGAAGTGGGGTCGAGAGAGGATCATCCTCGTTCGCCAGATCCCCTCGACGATCACTATTTTCGTAACCCGCCGAAACCAATGCAGAAATATGAGACCTGCGCTCCTTTCGCAGACCGGCAAGAGCACAAAGATGCTGTTTTTTTTGAGCCGTGAGCGGGTGAGGTCCAGGCAGTCTAACAACCCCACTCGGTCTCGGGAAGGGCTAACTTCCCTACTCACCAGAATCGAACAGGCTCTTCTGGACCTTCTTGTCCCCAGCCTCCCGCGGCGCGGCCGCAGGCGCTTTGGCCTTGCGCACTGGCCGCCCGCCAACGGGCTCCATGCGCGCCACCCGGCTGAGGCGAAACGTCCGCTCGGTGGCGCGCGTGTGGCAATAGGCGATCAGGTACTTCTCGGCTTCGACTCGCTTGGGCGTAATCCGGCGTTCGGTGATCTCGCCGCGGCCGCCGGTGTAGTAGAGCATGGTCAGATCGAAGCCTTCGCGAATCGCCCGCTCCACGAGGTCGATGTGGGTCTGATCGGGGTCGTAATCCACTCCAGACAGCTCGCTCCCCGCAGGCTCGCGACTCGCCTCCAGGCTCGGGTCCAAGACCCCGCCGATCCACCGCAAGAGCTCGTACGCCTCGATCTCCAGCTTCATCATATCTTCGGCGCTCAAGCTCGGCAGCAGTCGATCGAGGAGCCCCTCCATCACGGTCTGAGACACCTTGATTCCACCCACTCTGCGGAAGTTCTCCAACAGAATGCTGGCCAACGCCACCGCCGCACGCTGGTCAGCGGTGTCCAGCGAGATGGGCTCTCCGGAGCCGCTCAGCTGCAGCGGCTCGTCGGTCTCGCTCACGCGCGACGGGCTCCCCTCGAG
>PFUG01000011.1 GCA_002789955.1 Deltaproteobacteria bacterium CG_4_9_14_3_um_filter_63_12
AACGAACTGCGAAAAACTCTGCCGTTCTCAGCACTCTCGCAAAGCAAGAAGGGCACTGCCTTTCCGAAACACTTTCGCGCGAAACAAGAAGCGAGCCTACTTCGTACCCTTCGTACCCGCGCGCCCTGAAGGGAGGCGTGCCGTCGGGGGCTTGCCGGGCACGCGCCCGATCCTGGACTCTAGGCCCACATCGGACACCCAGTGTGCAAGCCCCCTAGTGGAGCCACCCTCGGAGGCGGCTCTCCTCGTCTTTGCGCAATGTGCTGGCCTTCTTCTCGCCGACTCTTTGTAAGAAGCGGTCGAGGTGGAGGGCGAGGCGCTGGTCTTCGAGGTGCAGGCGCTGAGTGAGTTTGGAGCCGTAGAGATAGGTGAGATAGGCGTCCTCGAAGAGCTCGGCGTTCTCCATGAAGAGGCCGAGGAGTAGAGCGACTTTGGGGAAGGCATCGGGCTTGCCGACGGCGACGGTGTGGGTCATGAGGCCGTGGAGCCAGAGTGGGATGGGACCGAGTGCGGGGTCCTCTTCGAGGCCCTCGGTGAGAATGGTCTTGAGTTGAGCGACGATGAGCGTGGGGATGGAGCCCGCGATGGACTTCGAGCCGAGCACCTCAGAGATTCTTCGCCCGACCTGCGCGAAGGCGCCGGTGAGGGGAGCTCCGAGCTGGGTGGAGAGAGCCTCGAGCGCTTTGAAGTCACGTATGGCAGCGGGGAATTGGCCGGCCTCGCCGAGCCAGCGTCCTCTTAGGAAGAGGGCCTCGGTGGCGACTTCGGGGTCTTTTTCGAGGAGGGACTCGTCAGCGATGATGTCGGTGAGGAGCGTGATGGCATCGTCGCGGCGCTGCAGATGGGTAATTTTGGCCTGCAGGAGCCGCGCACCGCGGGTCTCGCCCATGAGTTCGCCAACCAACTTTGCCCAGGCGCGCGCGACGTCGTACTCGCCGAGGGCCAGGTGGGAGTGGGCGGCGATGCGTGCGGCCTCGACGCAGTAGCCCTCGTCGTGGGGGTTGTCTTTTGCGGGGAGGTACTCTGCGACAAGCTCGAGCGCACCTTGCGGGTCGACGCGACGCAACAGCTCAGCGAGTCGAAGACAGGCCTCAGCGCGTTGCGAGGGTGTGGCCTCGGTGTGCTCCATCACCAGCTTTGCAGCGGTCATTTGGGCGCCGGAGTCGATCATCGGGGCGGGTACCCAGGCGAACTCCAGTGTCGTCTCAACAAGCGTCTTCGTAGCCATTCATCGCTCCTTTTTCACAGTTGTGATGCGACACTCCGTGATTTTCCGGGTCAATGTCAATGTGTGGTTCCGAGCCTCCCAGTCACGAGATATCAAGGCTCGAAAATTGCTTCCCCAAAGGTTCGTTGGCCGCCATTCGCGGGGATGCCCACGAGGTTCCACGAGTTTATTGCCTCACACTCGAGCGGCTCGGGTCAAAAGACCCCTGCATGAGTGTGACCATGCGCTACGGATCGTGTCATGAGCTTGAAAAACAAGAACGACGAGACGAAGAAATCTGACGCCGCCGAGCAGAGCATGGCCAAGCAGGGCAAGGGGCCGACCACGCAGAAGGCAGCACGCGCAAAGAAAGGCGAGACTGGGGCGAAGAAGTCCAAGGGCGCCGAGACCAGTGGGGAGGCCAAATCCTCGAAGGGGAAGAAGGGGTCGACCTCGGACGTGGGCCAGAGCCGCGCGGCCGGGAAGGTGACCGCCAAGAACGCCGCGGACGCCGAGCTAGGGAGTCCCACTCAAGAGGGCCCCGCGCAGGCGAAGCCAGCGAACCAAGAGGCGTCCGGGGACTCTGCGGCGCCAGAGACCACGGCTCCAAAGGTCGACGAGCCCGCTCCCAAGGAGCAAGCCAACAACGAGACCAAGGCGGAGCCCGCGGCGGAGCCGACGGCCGCCCAGGCGCCGAAGAACGGTCCCGAGACCGCGACCTCCGCGAACCCAGCTGCGACCGCACAGGCCGGTGGGGCCGCTGCAGACAAGCCCGCGGTGACCTCGGCAGACAGCGCGAAACCCTCCGCGGCCGACGAGAAAGGCGTGGATAAGAGCTCTCCTGAGGGGCAGGTCGCGGCGAAAGCGGCGGCTGGCGCCAAGGGAGCCAGTGGCGCGAAGCCTCCAAAGAAGGGCGGCGCCAAGGACGGAAAGGGCGCGGACAAGGGTGGCAAAAGTAAAGGCAAAGGCAAAGGCGGTCCCGCAGTTCAAGCCCAAGGGGGCGGCGGTGGCGGCGGTGGTGTTGGACCGGTCGTACAGTCAGGACCTGCTCCGGCTCCGGCTCCGGCTCCTGCGCCCACTCAGGGTCCGAGCCTCGCAGGTGGCGGCGGCGGCGGTGCGACTGCCGCAGGTGGCTCGACTGCAGCGGCCCCTGCTGGCCTCGACGCACTCGTCGACGACTACATGAAGAACCACTGGGACAACGCCGAGTACGTCGCTGCCTACCAGCGTCTCGGCGGAGTTCCGACGGGTGTTTTGGGCAACACCACGCTGCCTCGGATGGATATCGACAGCCGAAAAGACGCCAAGGGCAACCCGATGCCGGCTCCCCCGGCGTCGGCCTCGGCCGCCGCGAGCATGATCATCTCGGTCATCTCGAGTGTCGTGGATACCGGGATCGACATCGCGCTGTTGGTCACGCCAGGCGGCGCGCCGCTCTTGGCCATCAAGAAGGGGCTCGAGCTGGCGGGCGCCGGTGGAGCCTACATTCGCGACGCCTACCGAACTTATGAGGCGACCGACGACGAAGGGGGTGCTGCGGGCGAGATCGTCTTGGGGGCGAACATTCTCCGTGGCCTCGCCTCCTGGGCGCAAGGAGTCTTTACCGACCTCGGCAACCTTACGACCGCGCTGAGCTATGCGGGTATCGCGCTCGCCCCCTTCTCGGAAGGCATCTCGGCCGCCATCGGCGAAGTGGTCGCCGCCATCGGCGAGATCCCCCGTGTGGGCTCGCAGATCGCAACGGGTGTGACCGCGGCCTGTGACTTGGTCATGACCGTGGGCAACGCCTACTTGACCCAGCATCACCATGCCACGGGCGATGTTCTCAAGTACAACGCTTCCAAGGCCGCCCTCGAAAGCAGCGCTACGCACTTGGTCGACGATGTTGTGTCGTTCATCAATGATCTGCTCGCCGAAGCCACATTGAACCTTTTGCCGAACGTCACTCGAATGGTCGACGGCAAGTCAAAGGACATGAATCCCTTCTCCGCTGCTGGCCACGACCTCGGCGTCGGAATCGCCGGAGCCACTCCCAACCCGGCACGCAGCGCCACTGCGCAACACAACCATGAAACCATGGCGGGCAATGTCGGCAGCGACCTTGTTGGCAGAACCGGCGCGAAGGCCGACTTTATCGAAGGGGCCGCGCCACAGCTCGACAAGGACCTCACTCAGCGTGCGGTTGGGCTCGGTATCGACTTGCTCTTAGGAGATCCCTTCTCGACCACCATCCGCTCGCCGCTCACTGCGAGTCCCACTGTCTCGGGCATCGTCAATCCAGAACGCACCACGACTGGGACACAAATGCGGGAGGCTGGTCAGCAGCTTCAGGGCAACGATCCGAAGTGGTACAAGAAGCTCATCGATGACTTCGAGCAGAGCGACAGCCTCTCCACGAACGCTAGCGCCGCCGTGGACGTGCTCAACTCGCCCGAAGCGCGACTGAAGCTGATGCTTCAGCCCTTCATGCCGTTCTTCAACCGCTTCCTCGATGGCGCGGTGGACCAAGATCCACAGGCGATGGCCGCGGCCATCGAGTCGAAATACCCAGTCATTCAGCGCGCCGAGCAGTCGATTCAGGCCATCGCTCGCGAGCTGGCTACGCACAAAGGCGATGTCGACAAGATCCTCGCAGACGTGCTCAAGTTCTCGGCGGACCACCAAGCCTCGCTGGCGGTGGCGCGCTCGGCCATCGATCAGGGAACTTCGTTCCTCAGTCAGCTCACCGGACAGGCCGCTGAGATTCGGGCCAGCGTCGACACCACGCTGACCGAGAAGATCGACGCGCTGCGCTTCCCGTTCCCCCGCTTCACCATGCCGGCGTTGACGCCAGGTCTGGTGATGGCGGCGGCGAGCGTCATTCCTGGTATCGGTGGCCTACTCGGGATCGCCGGGGCAGCCGCTATCCACCTGCTTCCCGAGTCGGTCAAGCGCTCGATCCAGCAGCAGATCCAGACCTTCGTCAACAACCAGATCCAAGCCGCTTCGCAGAAGCGCAACGAGCTGGTGGATTGGCTTCAGGAGCAGAAGAGCGACGCACTCGCCAAGGTCGAAGAGTGGGTCGATCGGGCCACCATCCGCGTGACCCAGAAGCTCGGCGAGATTCGCGAGGTGGTGCAGGAAGGTGGCGTCCTCGAACAGACTCTGCAGAACAAGCAGAAAGAGATTGAGGAGTACGTCGCGAAAGTCCAGAAGATGATTCAGGACTTCAACCCCGACAATATCAGCGTCGAGGCTTTGATGGGGTGGCTGCAGCAGGTCGTTCGCGCGATCCGCATCCAGATGAGCCCCGAGGGCGACTCAGGGCACGACGAGCTGCAGGCGGGCTGGCAGGCCGTCATCGACGCGGCCAAGACCAAGGTGACAACGTGGAAGGGCGCCCACAGAGACCACGTCATACACTCTCAGAACCCCAATGTGCGGACCGAGGAGGTCGCGGCATTCAACACCGCCGCGTCGGCCGTCGAAGGCCGAATCAACGCCTGGCGCAGCTCGCAACATGGCGGGGACGCGCGGGCTGACGCTCGCCTCGACGTGTTCAAGGAAGAGTACCTCAGGATCCTCACCCGGGCGCGCAGCGGCGCCAGCGAGGCGGCTGGCCAACCCGGAATGCCTGGCATCAACAAGCTCTGGGATGCAGAAGAGACCTTGGTCGCGCTGGACCGTCAGGTTCCAGCTCCTGGCACCGCGGTCTAGTCCGTTCCACTTCAGCTTCAGAGCGCGCCGCCCCGAAAAGGGCGGCGCGCTCTGGTTTCTAGAGGTCCTCAGACCAGCAGATCGCCGGAGGCATGAGCCGCCCACCGTCGCGATACTCGACCCGCGCAGAGCGCTCGAGGTGCTTCAAGGCAAGGGGCACGCCCATGTCTGCGGCGTAGAACGCGGCTCGCAGCACCGCATTGCGGATCTCGCCACCCGTCATCTCATAGAGATCGGCGAGGTCTTGCAGCTCCAAACCAGCATCGACAGGCGCGGTGTCTGGGATCATCGTCTTCCAGAGCAGATAACGCTCTGCGGACTCGGGCGCTGGGAACTCGGCCTTGAACCGGATACGTCGCATGAAGGCCTCATCGAGCGAGGACGGGAAGTTGGTGGTCATGATGACCACCCCATCGTGGCGCTCGAGGCGCTGCAGCAGGAAGTTGACCTCCAAGTTCGCGTAGCGGTCTACGCTGCTCTTCACCTCGGTGCGCTTGGCGAAGAGGCTGTCAGCCTCGTCAAAGAGCAGCGCCATTCCAGTGGCTTCGGACTCGTCGAAGATCTCGGCGAGGCGCTGCTCGGTCTCACCGATATACTTCGAGACAATCTGTGAGAGCTCAATCTGGTAGAGCTCCAGCCCGAGCTCGCGGGCGAGCAGGCCGCTCACCAGCGTCTTGCCAGTTCCTGGTGGGCCATAGAATAAGGCGTTGAGCCCCTTCCCGTAGCCCATCTTGGCGCCGTACCCCTGCTCCTCCATGACCTTCACTCGGTGCTTTCCAAAGCGGACGATCTCACTGATTACGGCCAGGGTTTCCTCTTTGAGGATCACCTCGTCCCAGGTGTTCATCACCTGGACCCGCTGCGCGTATTGACCGATGCGCTGTGAGGAGAGGGAGCGGCAGGCGTATTCGACGTCTTCGAGCAAGAGGCGCTCTTTGAGGTCGCGGCGCTGCGCCTGGAGCACCGCGATGGAGACGGCGTCGTCGATCTCCGAGATGCCAAAGGGGTAGACTCGCGCCGCAAAGGCGATGGGTTGCACGCGCTTCTCGTCGAAGTACTTCGCTAGCCGCGAGCTCCAAATGATCTCCCGCTCTTCGGGCCCAGGCGGGAGAAGCCGCAACTCGACGGCCTGCAGGTCCCGGGCGAAGCGCAAACGCAGATGGGGTGGGATACCGAAGGTGGCGCGATGGAACTGCGGGACACGGGTCTTCGAGAGCATCTCGAAAAAGCGTCGCGTCAGGAGAGGTTCCGCGTCCTCGCGACCGAGCGCTTCGACGCGGTCGAAAAAGATCCCGGCGCGGCGCAGCTTCGCTTCGCCCAAAAGCGTGGCCAAGGCCTCCACACCCTCCTCGAGGAGCGTCGCCGCGTCGACCTCGATCAACGGCAGGTCTTGGCTTGCCATCACGTCGCAGGCTAGGCGCAACGGCGCAGTGTTGTCCGAGCCAAAGAGCAGGAAACAGCGGGACTTGGAAAACCCGGTCCGAAGCCTCCTCTGCAGTCCACTGTCCAAGAAATCCAGAGTGGAGGGGAGGGCGTGTTCGTCTGCTTCGGCACGCTTCGTTTGATGGAGCGCGATCAGGCCGGGAATGGAGGGGAGCTCACCTTCGAGCTCGAGGAGGAAACGCAGCAACAGCCGCGAGGGCGCGATCGCCACGCTGCTCTCCTCGAGCGCGTTGGCACCGATCTCGACGCAGAGCCGGTGCACGAAGAGCGTCGATGAGCGGCTCAGAGACGTCACGACCTCTCTCGCGCGTTTGGACTCGGGATCGAGGACATGCGCGAGGAAGGTCCGGCCTGGGTAGATGCCTTCTTTGTCGGCCCAAAGTGTTCGCAGGAGCCAAAGAATGTCGACCAGCGTCTCTGCGCACAGGAGAATCCAGAGGACATCACAATCGAGGTCTGTCAGGGAGAACTCGAGCCGTATGCGCTCGAACCGCGCGACGCCTTCGGCATCCGAGCGTCGCGCGAGTGACTCGTAAGACTCCGAGAGCCGCTCGTTGACGGAGTCCAGAGCGACCTTGAGCCGCTCGGGGAGAGGCACACCGCTGAGCCCCCTGAAGGCGACCTGCTGGGCGAGATCTTCGCCTTGGGGCGTAGTGTCGACGACATTGACGATCAGCGAATAACGCCGCAAGAGCGCGCGTACCCGCTCGATGTAAGGGGCGTAAGCGTGGTTGATGTCGCTGAGGTCTGCCGGTATTGCAGCCGCACTGATGTCCACAGGGGCGTTGGTCATGGAGTCATCCAATGGCTAGGAGGTCTCCAGACACTTCGCCTGTTCGCTGAGTCCCCGTCAAGGATCATACGCTGTGTTCAGGGTCTGGCCGCGAAGAAGAGCGTGCGTTTCGGCCCCTTCTTCTTGCCCGGGCCCGAACGCGCTTGGTCTCGACCTCGAAGCCCACTTTGAGCAGCCGACGCTCGAACCACGGGTCGGAGTAGTGTTACGTAGCGAGCCCAATGGCAGCGCCGACCCAGATTTGTTGCGTGTTCCGTGACAGTGACCTACCCGCTCTCTCGGAAGCGGCGCGTCGTCACCAGAAGGTTTCGGAGCGTCATCAAGAAAGGGCGAAGGCCGGCGCGATCTAGCCGATACCGCCGGCCTTCTATCAGTGTTCAACGAGCACCGTGTACGAAGGAGCTTGCCACAGTTTGCGCATCGACGCAACTCCGGCCCGCCCAGGTCCTTTGACCGAGTGAAATTGAAGCAATGCTCACCGCGAACCCCTAGACCCCATCTCCACGTCTGCTAAACCAAGACCTATGCTGCACCTCCTCTACTCGAATTCGGTGGAAGTCCTCGTCGAGCGCCTCGCCGCCGACCTGAGAGCGATCCCTCTGGGCGCAGAGGCGCTGCGCAACCCGCAGATTGTGCTCATCCCGAACCGTGGATTGGAGACCTTCGTGCGACTGTCGGTGGCTCGGGCGAACGGCATCGCAGCCGGCCTGGAGTTCATGAGCCCGGCGCTCTACTTTCGAAAGCTCGTCGACGCCGTCGAGGTCGGCGATGCGACGCACGGACGGGCAGCGACCGACCTGCGGCGCCTCAGAGTGCTCGACCGCGGGGTCGTGCACGCCGGGCTCCTCGAGCATTTCGACTCCGCACAGTCCATCGCCGCGCCCCTCTACGAGCCCATTCGTCGCTATCTCGACGTCGCCGACTCGCCGAGCGCTCGAGAGGAACGCGCCTTCCAGCTTGCCGGCACTCTGGCGCGCCACTTCGACGACTATCGGGCCGACCGCCCTGAGATGTTGGCGGCGTGGACACAGCGAACGGTCTTGGACGACACCGTCTTTGCCGCCACCGAGGCCTGGCAAAGGGCGCTGTGGCTCGAGCTCTTCGGGCCCGAAGGCCGCTTCGTGCGCGACTCAGCGAACCGCTGGGTCATGCCCTCGGACCTGCGCGACGACGCGCTCACCGCCGCGGTGACCCGCCATCTGCCCGCGCACATCCGAGTCTTCGGCATCACGCACCTCTCGGCCATGGCCCGTGACTTCTTTCTGCGCTTGGCGGAGCGCACGGAGCTGTCTCTCTACACGCTCAACCCCTGCATGGAGTTCTGGGAGGACGTACCGCCGCGTTGGCAACATCCCCAGATATCGGCGCGCTTCTCCGTGCGCGAGGGGGCGCCCGAGCCCGACCTGCAAACCTTCGATCCGTTCGGGCTGAGCCGGCGAGAGGACACACCGGCCTTGCAGCTCTGGGGACGACCGGGGCGTGAGGCGATCCGGCTCCTGAACGCCCTGAGCGACTGCGACTTCGACGGACTCTTCGTCGATCCGCGGGTGCAGGACGGCGACTCGCCGACTTTGCTGCACCGGCTGCAAGGCGACATCCTGTTCCGCGAGCCCCCCAGGGCGTCTTTGGCGAGTCAGATCGAAAACCCCAGCTCGCCCGAGGAAATCGGCGAAATTGAAAGACCGTTCGTCGGCGCGGACGCCTCGATTGGGGTGCTGGCGTGCCCGTCGTTGGTGCGCGAAGTCGAGGTCGTGGCCAGCCGCATCGTAGAGCTGCTGCAGGACGACCCGACCCTGCGGCTCAACGACATCGCAGTCATGGTGCCGTCGTCGCAGCGCGACGCTTACTTTGCGCGCATCCAGTCGGTGTTCTCGGAGGTGCACTCCATCCCCCACAACGCCATCGACCTGGGGCCGAGCTCAGTGAGCCGCTTCGTCGAGGCGGTGACGCTGCTTTTGGAGTTGCCGTTCGGGACCTTCACCCGGGAGCAATTCCTGTCGCTGTTGACGCACCCGAACCTGAAGCATGGGCTGGAGGCGAGTCCGGCACAGTGGCCCATCTGGTGTGACGAGCTGGCGATCATCCACGGCGCCGACCACGCCGACCACGCCGGCACCTACATCGAGCTAGACGTCTTCAACTGGGACCAAGGCATGAGGCGGTTGGGCCTAGGGGTTTTTATCGACCCCGAGACCGCGCCTGAGCTCTTGGTCGACGGGCGCGAGTCGGCCTATGTGCCGCTGGGCGTGAGCGCCGACCAGGTCCCGGCGGCGGCGATGTTGATTCGGCTCGTGCGGGGCTTGATCCACGAGGCGAAGCGGCTGCGCGTCGAGCGATTGCCGCTGAGCGAATGGGCGCGCCGGTTCACGCTGCTCTTGGGCCAGTATCTGGAGCCTCGTTCGGACGTGGACGGGCGGCTCAGGGATTGGTGCCTCCGGGCCATCGAGGAGCTCAAGGAGCTAGACCTGAGCGGGGTCGCCGTCAGCCACCGGCGGGCCTGGATGTTCTTGCGTGAGCGCTTGGCTGCCATCGAGTCTCGGCGCGGCCAGTTTCTGGCCGATGGTGTCGTGGTCTCGGTGCTGACGCCCATGCGCGCCATTCCGTTTCGGGTGACCTTCGTCATGGGGTTAGGGGAGGGCGCGTTCCCGGCCCGCGAGCCCCGCAGCCCGCTGGACCTACGCAGCGCCAAACGGCGCGCGGGTGACGTGGCCCAACGCGAGCGCGACCTCTACCTCTTCTTGGAGACGTTGCTCTGCACCCGCGACAAGTTCTTCCTCTCGTACGTCGCGCGCGACGACCAGACCGGCGAGAAACAGGCTTCCTCCTCGGTGATCGACGAGTTGCTGTCGATCCTGGGCCGCGAATATCTGGGCGTGGACAACGTGTCTGGGCTGGTGGAGCGGCACCCACTGCGTCGTTTCGACGAGCGCTACTTTGGCGACCTGAGCGGCGGTGAGGAGGGGAGCCTGCGGACCTTCGTGCCCGACGCGCGGCACGAGGCCCACGTCGCCGCGTTGCGGGTCGATTACGAGGCGAAGCGCGGCCAGCGGCCGAGCTCCGAGGTGTTGCAGCGCGAGCTGTCGCCGAGTGTGTTCGAGGCGCTCGAGGCGACCCTGGGCATTCACCGTCCGCCCACACCGTCCGTGCGCTCGGTCGGCGACACGCTGTCCTTGCCCATCATGGCAGTGGAGCGGTTCTTGGCGTGCCCACTGCAGGCCTCGGCGCGCTTTCTGTTGCGAATGCGACGCGATGAGTCGGAGGCCGACCGGGTGGCCCGTGAAGACGAGCCTTTCGAGTCGGAGTCGGGCGACACGACGTTATTGCTGCGCGACGTCTTCTACGAGGCGCTGTCAACGACCGATGGCCTCAAGGGCGAGCAGCTCGCCGCCCTCTACGACGCTCGCATCGAGCTGCTCGCCCATCTGGGCCATTTCCCCATCGGCGCCTTCCAGGACGCCCAACGCACCAAGGACCTCCACGTCCTGGCGGCTTGGCGCGCCAACGTCTGGCGTGCCGGCATCGCCGACGGGGTGGTGATGCAGCGCCAGGTCTTCGGTTGGCCGCCAGCGGAGCTCTCGGTGCGGGCGACGGGCCGCCACAAGCCCAGCGCCATCGAGACCTGCACCCACCCGCTCGTCGAGCTCGACGTGGGGAAGGTCGGCGAGCTGGGCTTCGAGGACCCCGTTCACGTCGAGCTCAACGGTGGCTGTCATCCGATCTTCGAGCGAGACGGGGCGCGGGTCCTGTTGTGGTTGAGCCCGCGGGGCCGCGTGGAGCCTTGGGACTTTCTGCGTGGCTATGTGGAGCACTTGTTCTTGTCGCGGGTGGGCGAGGAGCGGCTCCCCACAGACGTGGTCGTGGTGCCCATCCATCGCATGCCCAACTCGGTGTGGACCATGCGGCTCGGTTCCTTGACCCAAGACCAAGCGACGCAGCGCCTCTGCGCCTTGCTCTCGGAGTTCATCCACGACACCCACGACACCTTGTTGCCCATCGAGGCCGTGTGCGCCGCGGCACTGGCCGACCAGCCGAAGAACCTCGCAACGGAGATCTTGCGGCTGCGGGACGACCCCTACGCGAGCGCGGCGTTCAAGTATGGGCCGGTTCGGGATTTTCAGCTCTATGAGCCGCCGGCTGGGGTCGACGCCATCGTCGGTCGTCGGTTGGGGGATTTTCTGGCGGCGGTGATGCGTCGTCGGCCGATTTGAGGGCCTGTTTTGGGAGTGACCTACCACGAACGCCCGAAAAGAAGCCCTGGCCTGCAAGAGACGGTTGACGCCATCGTATTCGAACGACCAACCTCCACCGTCGGGCAACTTCGCTCCGGGCCCCGGGTCGGGGAGTTCCGACTGCATGGACGTTAGGTTTCCGACACGGTCGTGGCAGCGCTTGGACCTCAGCACCGCTGGGCAGCGTCGTGGTCGTGGCCTCGGGACGCTGCATCAGCGGAGCGGAGGCCCAGCTTGACTCGACGTGTTGCCGAAACGCGCGTGGGTGCGGTTGCCGAGTACGTTTCTTAGACACACCGCCCCAACTTCTGATAGTTCAACGCCATGCAAGTCCTGACCTACCACGAACGCCCCACCCTCCTGCAGGAGATCCCCGAACACGGGCACGTCGTGATCGAAGCCTCCGCGGGCACGGGAAAGACCTATACCATCGAGCACATGGTCATCGATCTGCTGCTCGGCAGCCGTTGCACCATCGACCAGATCCTGGTCGTGACCTTCACCGTGCGTGCGACCCACGAGCTCAAGCTCCGCATCCGGCAGACCCTCGAACGCTTGATTCACGGGGGCAGCATGGAGGTGCCCAAGGGGCCGCACTGGAGCATCGACGACGACGCGCGGCACCACTTGATGCAGGCGCTGACCCAGTTCGACACGGCGTCGATCCGCACCATCCACAGCTTCTGCCAGCAGGTCCTGATCGACCACGCCTTCGCCTGCGGACGCCCCTTCGAGCAGACCGTCGTCGATGGCCGCAGCGTCTTCAGCCGCGCCTTCCGCACGGCGCTGCGCGATCACCTGGCCCGCGACGAGAATCACCGGCTGCTGCTGAGCTACTGGCTCGCTGCCTCCTCTGTGGACGCGCTCGAGGAGCTGCTCTTCGACAACCACGCGCAGCGCGGCGAGCTGCGTCCGCACATTGGCAGCGACCGACTGGAGCGCATGCTCGACGTGGCCGAACGGCTGCGGCTGCTGCTCGCTCAGGATGGCGTCGTCCAAGC
>PFUG01000420.1 GCA_002789955.1 Deltaproteobacteria bacterium CG_4_9_14_3_um_filter_63_12
CTCGACCTCTGATTGGAGCTCTTTCATGACCAAGAGAGGGCTGGTCACCTCTTCGGGTTCGGGGCCGGCCGAGAGGACCGTCAGCTTCAGCAACTCCCTCGCCGCGTCTGCAGCCCGCTGAAAGCGGTCTCCAGGCGCCTTCGCCATCAGTTTACAGATCCAGGGTCCTAGACCCTCTGGGACAAGAAAGCGCGGTTTGAGCTCTGGAATGGGAGCGTGGAGATGGGCCTCGACCAGCGCGCGTGTGCTCGAACGTTTGTAGGGCTTGTTCCCGCTGAAGAGCTCATACGCCATGCAGCCCAAGGCGTAGAGGTCCGTCCACGGACCGTAGTCGCGCCACAGCCCCTGCAGCTGCTCGGGCGCCATATAGGACGGAGTTCCGGCGGTCTTCCCTGCCTCGTCGGGAGAGGCGGCGTAGTCGATGATGTGAGCGATGCCAAAATCGCTGAGCTTCACGCTAGGGAGGCCCCCACCAGAGTTCGAGAGCAACACGTTGTCATGCTTCAGGTCCCGGTGAACCACACCCCGCGCGTGGGCGTGGGACAGGGCATCGAGGATTTGGAGCAGGACGTGGCGAGCGGTCCTCCAGTCCAGATTCTCGATCTCGCGGATCGTCTGCGGGCTGGCCAGCTCCATGGCGAAATATGGGCTCCCCTCGATGAGGTTGCCGCCGCTCGCGTCAGACGCTGCACCGTCGACCAACCCGAAGTCGTAGAGCGTGATGATCGAGGGGTGGTCTAGACCAGCAGCAGCGTGGACCTCACGGCGGAAGGCACGGAGCGCGGTCGGGCTCCCAGCCATGTCACGAGTCATCACTTTGACGGCGACTGGCGCTCCCAAGGCCCGATGAGAGCCACGCCAGACCGTCGCCATGCCGCCCTTGCCGAGGACCGCTTCGAGCGTGAAGGCCCCTAGTTCGATGTTTTCGCTTTCGTTCATCTCACTCACAGTATCCCGAATAGGACCGCCCGTTGCACTGGACGAGCGCGACCCAGCGAGCGTAGGGGCACCTTTTGCGATCCGCAAGACCAAGGTCCGCTTCGCTCCGCCGCCGATTCTCAAGAACGTTCTTGAGTTGCGCCGAGACTGCGGGCATAGAGTGGTTCCGTCAACGCCTACGTGAGGGGAGCTATGAGAAACGCGCTCTGTGCCGTCATCACCTTGGTCTTTGTTTGGCTTGCTGCGGTCCCCACCGCCACAGCCGACGAACCCATCACCCTCAGAGACAACTGGCGAGGCGATGTCACCTTCTTCGCCACAGGCACCAACCTCGCCGACGACCAAGGCGGCGTCGCTGGAACCGTGGACGTCAACATCCAGCCACAGTCGGTGACCGTCACAACACCTGGCGACATTCCCACAGGCGCGGCCCTAGAGCAGGCGTTCGTATATTGGGCGGGAACGCGCTACGGCGCAGCCTGCGCCAGCCTCGATGACACCATCACACTGACGGTCCCTGGAGGCACGCCCGCCAGTGTCACCGCCGACCGCTGCCACTGCTCCGTGGGGGGCAGCACCTACGACCAGCAGGTCTGCCGCTACGACATGACCGCCGACATTCAGGCCGCAGGGGGTCAGCTCGCCGGGACCTACACGGTCAACGACTTCGCCGCTCGCATTCAGGACGGCGCGACCGACGACGCCTCCTTTTCCATCGTGCTGCTCTATCGGCACAGCTCCGTCGGCGTCCGACACGTGCTCCTCTACGACGGCATCTGGGAGCTCTCCGAGTCCGCCCTCACCGCCGATCATCAGGCCATCACGTTCAGCCTGAGCAATTTCGAGATCGACACCCCTCCCAAGGGAGACCTCACCTACTACGTGATCGAAGGGGACATCGGCGGCAGCGGCTCCGAGTCGGTCTCGGTAGCGGCTCAGCCCAGCGGCGGCCTGCTGAACCTCAGCGACGCCGTCAACCCCGTCAACAACCCCTTTAACCGCACCATCAACACCGTCACGCCGGCTCGGACCGGTGCGGTCGGTGTCGACATCGACGAGTTCGACCTGACTCCCGCGCTGGCCGCTGGCGACACCCAGGTCGACGTCACCTTCGATGCGGGGACCGACAAGGTCTGGATCATCTACAACGTCGTTGGCATCGACGTCTTCGAGCCCCTCTTCTCGGTGCGTTCGAGCAAAGACTGGATTCTCCTGATTGACGCCGACAACAATGGAGTTCCCAGCCCCGGCGACACGCTGCGCTATACGCTGCATCTCGAGAACACGGGCAACACCACGGGCACCCTCACCATCAGCGATCCGATGCCCGCTGCGATTCAGTCCTGGGTTTTGGTCTCGAACGGCGGTGGGGCCAACCTGTCCACCGCCCGCACGCTGGTCATCTCAAACCTCTCGATCGACATACAGACCTCTACCGACATCGTCTTCGACGCGGTGCTCGCGGACACCGCAGACCAGACCGTGATGACGAACACGGCGGTCTATTCAGACCCCCCCGAAGGCGGCACGGGAGGCGACCTCACGGTGCAGACCGAGATCCGCAAGGACAGCGACGGCGACTCGGTCTTCGACAACGACGACAACTGCCCCAACCTGACGAACGCGAACCAAGCCGACGTCGACCGAGACGGTGTAGGCGACCTCTGCGATCCCTGCCCCATCGACGCTCCTGACGACACTGACCTCGATGGGACCTGTGACAGCGACGACCTGTGCCCTAACTCCAACGACACTTTCGACGCGGACAACGACGGCGTTCCCGACGGATGTGACGTTTGCGCCGGGGACGACGGTCTCGACGCCGATTTGGACACCGTGCCCGACGCCTGTGATGTCTGTGCCGCTGGCGATGACCACCTCGACACCGACTCCGACGGCATCCCGAACGCCTGCGACACCTGTGGGGTAGCGGACTCTGGCAGCGACGCCGACAACGATGGCGCCCCGGACGCCTGCGACATCTGCCCTGGCTTCGACGACAAGCTCGATGCGGACAACGACACGGTGCCCGATGGCTGCGACCGCTGCCCCCGCGGGGACGATCGCAGCGACCAAGACAGCGACCTGGTTCCCGACGCCTGCGACCTCTGCCCCGGGGGAGACGACAGCCATGACGCCGACCAAGACCGCGTCCCCAACGACTGCGATCTCTGCTCGACCGGCGACGACAGCGTGGACGGTGACACAGATGGCATCGCCGACGCTTGCGACCTGTGTCTCGCTGGAGATGATTCGCAAGACGCCGATGGCGACAGCATCCCCGATGCCTGTGACCCCGAGTCCTGCGACGATGGGGTCGATAACGATGGCGATGGGAAGTCGGATTGCTACGATGTTGATTGTGGGGGCCAGGTCAGCTGCCTCGCCAGCGTCGAGACCATGGAGGACACTCCACCTCAACACGCCAACTATGGAAACAGCCAGAGCTGCGATTGTCGGCTCGGCACACAGACCAAGTCAGTCTTCCTGCCTGCCCTTTTCCTCGGCTTGCTCCTCTTGTTGGGGCGTCGGCGTCGGCAACACTAGAGGGCTGCCGCGGCCTCCCTTGGTTCGTTGGCAGGTGGACTCTTTACGGGCAAAGCACGAGCGTGTACTTCCCTTGGTCTCGCGCCCCGAAATATTGAGGAGGTGTCTCATGACACGCCCCCGACCGATTCAAAAAATGATCGAGGAACAGGTGAAACGCTGGGCACTCGAGCAGCGCCGCGGCGCCTCCGCTGCCAAGGAGCTCTGGCCCACCATCACCGTCTCTCGTGAGTTCGGCTCACAAGGCGCCTTGGTCGGTGAGCTCGTGGCCAAACAGCTCGGATTCTCGTTCTGGGACCAGAACATCGTTCGAGCCATCTCCGAAGAGACCGGTGCGCGCGATGCCCTCGCCGCGTCTCTCGACGAACGCGCCCGAAGTGGGCTGGACGATCTCCTGGCTGACGTCATTCTCGGACGCTCCGCCACCCAGCGTGAGTACCTCAAACAGGTCGTGCGCATCGTTGGGACCATCGAACGACACGGAGCGGCCGTCATCGTCGGCCGTGGCGCCCAGTTCATCGTCCAGAAAGACTGCCTCTCTGTCCGTTGTATCTGCCCAATCGAGGAGCGGATCGTGGGCTACGCCGAACGCCAGAACGTCGACGAAAAGGAAGCGGCCAGGGTCATCAAGCTCATGGAACGCGATCGCCAGAAGTTCATCCGACAACACTACGACAAGGACGTCACCGACCCGACCCACTACGACTTCCTCGTCAACCTCGGCCGCCTCGGGACGAAGGCCGCCGCCAGCTTGATCATCGGTGGGTATCGAGCAAAGTTCGGAAAGCTGCCGCCCAAAGCGCAGGCCGACTAGCGTTCGGCTCTCACACCGCCGAAGCTCGGCCTCCTGGGCCGACGGAGGCGTTCGGGCTCATGAGGGCAACACTGCAAACCTCAACGGGATTCGGACGCGGACCAAACCGCCGTCGAGGGCCGAGGGGAAACTCCAGTGACGGATGGCCTCTTCGATGCACGCTGGCGCGGTCTCGTCGTCTAGAGAGGTGCGGAGGACCATAGCGGTCACCACCCTTCCCTTTGAGCTGAGCACGAGCTGCAGCTCGACCTCTCCAGACTCTTTGCCGCCCCAGCTCGGCGTGACACAGGCGACGAGGTGCCCTTGGTGCTCGGCCAACACGCTGCGAACCCGCGCCTCGTCAATGCGACCTGCGGCGTGTGCCTGCACAGCCTGCAGCTGCACGTGACTCGCCACCATGGGCTCTTGCGCTGCAGACGACGGGAAGGGCGCTACGACCGCGGACGGACTGGGCGAGTCGGCCAACACGACCCAACCCGTCAACGATGGCGCACCGAAGGCCACCATCACCGAGAAGAGATGTAGCAGGCGCGCCGCTCGACCCCACGCTTTTCGCCCTGATGTTTTGGGTGTGTGCAACGTCATCCCCGGCTCTTGACCAGACCCCACCTAACGAACCGCGGCCGGTTTCAGTCTATCTTCTGACCGAAAAGAGAGGCGCCGCACGCCGGCAAGGACACCCGTAATGGACGGAAGTTCCGTGCAGCATGGTCTTTTGCTGGTCGACTGTGGCTATCCGGGGGACAAAGTCCCCCGGCGCGTCACTGGCGTGCGGCTCGATATCGGGCCGTCAATCCTTGCCCTTCCACTGCAAACGTTCCGGTCTGCACGAGGAGCTCGAGCAGCGCCGCGTATCCCTGGGCAAAGAGAAGGAAGCGCAAGGAGTTGGCGTCGCTCATCGTCAGATCGCGTGCCACCAGCTCGATGGGGGTCACCGTGTCGTTGACCACAGTGGGCATGTTGGTCATGAACCCCATGACGGTGCGCCCGCCGCGTGTGAGCGCGACGTTAGCGGCACCAATCAACCCACGGTTCGGCATCAGCTGCTTCGCCTCCCGCCTCTCGAGAGCCTCGAAACTCTGCATGGTCTGGTCTGGATCAGTGGTCCAACAAGTGCCGTCGGTGATCTGGACCAGATCGCCAGAAAAGACCCACCCTTCTGAGGGTTCGAAGAGGGACAACCCGCGCTGTAGGTGGCCTGGCGTCGCCATGACCTCCATGAGGAAGCCGGCCAAATTGAGTCGTAGGCCATCGGTCAACCCCACCGCGTGGGCCGTGCGCCCCGGAATCGTGAGGTAGTCGTCGAGAAACGTACGCACCCGCGGCGGCGGGCCGCCTGGCCAAATCGAAGCCGCGCTGCTCGCGAGTCGCCCTTTCAGGTCCGTAGCTGCCCCCTGGAGGGCGCGATCGACGTGCACCTGCGTCGCAGCGAGGGTGCACACGTCGGCGCCCTCGAAGAGCTCGATGCCGCCGTAAAGATCGGGCCAAACTCCGGTGATGACGATGCGCTCGACGTCTTCCCTGTGCACGCCGAGCTGCGTGAGCGCTGCGACAAGCTCGGCCTGTTGCGCCTGGTGTCCGCTGTTGATCAGCACCACGCTGTCGGCGCCTTTGAGGACGTAGACCAAGGTCGGCTGCAGCAACGGATTGGAGGCACTGGCAACGGGCGAGAGTTCGATGGCGGTCAGAGCTGGGTGCAGGGGTCGGATCAGTGGCAAGGGCTTTCTCCTTTGCTGGCCATTCGACGCGAGAGACCTTACGAATCTGCTCCTCATCACGGCCAACCGGCGAGCCGGAGTAGCCGCGGGCCCAGAGGTGGTCTCGCTCGTAAGGGCGCAGCGTGCTGCGCCCTGCGTCCAACCGCCCGAACCCACTCGTCTTCCGGCACCGACCTCGCCCGAAGCGAACGAAGGGAAGCCTGCGCTCGCCCACCGCTCTCTGCAGGAACAGGGCTCAGCGATAGGTGAAGCGGAGCTCGTACTCACAGATGTTGTAGGTATCGCCTTCCTCGACCTTCTTGGAGTCGATTCGACTGCCCTTGTATTCGATGCCGTTGGTCGAGTCGAGATCCTTGATGTAGTACTGCCCGCCTCGGTAGATGATGGCGCAGTGCTTCCTCGAAACGTTCCCGTCGCGGATCGTCAGATCGGTCATCTGACTGGCGCGCCCGATGATAAACTTGTCTTTGTTCACCGGGTAACGCTGCTGATTGAAGATGAGCGAGAGCTGAGGGCGACCAGGAGGAGCGTTCTGGGCCGGAATCGGTCCGGGAGCCACCTGGGGCATGGGCGTCGGGGTGGCCGCGGTTGGGACTGGGGCTTTCGGCATCGGCGGCGGAGCCGGCGGTGGCGCCGCAGGTCTCGGTGGATTGGGAACCTGAAAGCGGTTGCCCGTCCGGGCTGCGCCAAACGCGCTGCGCCCCGCAGCGGGCATCCTCTCGAACGTTCGATGCTCGAATCCACGGGGCGCGGGGTCCGCTCGGTCCTGAGGAGGTCGCTCGAAGGTCGGCGCGGCGGACGCTGGCGGCGGGGCTGGCGGCGTGAAAGCTGGCGGCTCTGTGTACCCTGCTGGTGAGAACCCCCCTGACACGCCCACTCCATGACCTTGGGAGCTTGTTAGGCTGTAGTTTCGACTGCGAGCATAGTGACGCATCGCCTCGTTGATGAGGTAGTCCATCGAGCAACCCAGATCACGCGTCATCACCTCGAAGAGCTCCCACAGGTAATCCCTGCAGTAGAAGCTGCGTAATGTCTTGCGGTTTTGCTCGCTCATCCTAGGCCTTTGGGGCGTGTTCACCGACCGCGGGTTCCAAAGAACGCCAAGAGTCGTGGTATCGCTTGGTTTTCTGCCACCGAATCGCCAACAGTGAGCGAAATCTACCACCGCATCTAGGGTGTGTCCAGCGAGAGGGGTCGCCGCGCCAGCCTCTCTTCCCCGCTCCCGACAACAGACTCAGACTCTCGACCTCAGCTCCAGCGACTCGCTCTCCCTCTCACGGACACGAACAGAAACGGCGAGAGCGATCTGACCTGGCAGATCGCTCTCGCCGTTGCTCCCTCAGAATCGAACCCAGGGCTTACGCCCAGTAGTTTTCCTTGTTGCCGCCCGCTCCTTGGCCCCAGCCATTGCAGGGCTCGGCTGGTGTGCGCGAAGGCGGGGTGGTCTGCGCACGTTGGTGCCGCATGATGTCGAAGCCAGTGCCACCAAAGGGTTCGGCGCTCTCTGGGAGAGTTCCCAACAACGCGAACGCTGTGGCGTCCTTCGCGTAACCCTTCTCGGCCGCCGCGTACACGTCGAGGAGCCATTTCTCTAGAGCGATATGGAGCTTCTCGAGCCGTGGCGGGTCGATCCCGTCGCGCGTCTCGTTCTTTCTCAACGCATGCTGTTTCTGCAATAGCTTCGAGGCCTTCAACGAGAGGGTCGCGCCCCGTTGCATGGCGTCGCTCAGCCGCGGAAACTTAGCGGCGAGGGCCTCTGCGACCTCCGGTGCACGTGCTACCGAGATCAGACGCCAGGCACGCATCAACACCGTGAACTCCCACGTGGGCCCTTCGATCTCCATCCCAACGAGCTTGTCCCAGCCCTGGAGTCGAGACGCTTTGGCCAGCTTGACGCGCTCTGTGTGGTACCAGTTCTCGAGCTCGACCATCGCCCGACGGGCTTGCTCAATCGCCGTGTGATCGTCGGCGTGGTGAGCCACCTCGGCCAACGTCGCGAAAGCATCGACCAAGGTCTTGCGGCCCTCCCCGATGCGCGCAGCGTTCATGCCCGATTTCTTCAGAGTCTCCTCGACAGCCGGGTCGGCGCTCAAAGTCTGAGTCACGAGCGCCACTCGATAGGCCAAGTCGGTGATGGTCACAGTCATCTCTTCTCCCCAAAACTTTCTGGAGGGTCGCCACTGCGGCGACTTGGGAGTCATCTGGCGAGCGCACGCCGAACCGAGTTCGCTCCGAGAACGGCGCTGCGGTGCGTTCGATCTTCCCTGCCCTTGGTAATGAAGGGCTCACGCCACGTCAAGCGATCGCACGTAGGCAGCTCGAGCGACCTCCGTGCAGAGAAGCCTCCTGTGCGTGTCCTTGGATGTCTGCCTGACTTGCGGCATCCTGGCGACTCCCCGCTGCAGAGAGGCACGCCGACATGAAGCGCTATCACGTCAAACTCACCATCGAAGGCCTAACCGGGTCCTTCGCGGAGAAGTACTCGCACATCGTCAAAGACGCCCAGTGGCTGGATTTGCTCCTTCAGCAGACCGAATCCATGGCGGACAACACCCCCATCGACCTGTTTGGCGGCCAAGACGAGCTGCGCCGCGATCCCATGCCGCTCTTCCCAGCGTTCATGAAGCTGCTCCGCCGCACGGCGACCAAAGCCGCGCGGCGTCGCTTCTTCACTGGTGTCCGCTACGAACCCGCAGACGGCCCCCCCAGCCCATGGAGCTCCCGCATCGACGCGACACAGGCGGGACAGCCCATCACGGTCTCGGCGCTCGGCCTGCAAGCGACCGTCGCGCGGGCCGGCGAGGCTGAAGACCTCAGCAAAGCAGATCCCGCCGAGCTCTCGGTCGACAACGGACGCGTCGTCCTGCTGCACACGACCTGGGAGACCCTCTTCCGTGCCGATTTGACCCGCATCATCGAGATGCTCGAAGAGACCATGGCCAAAGACACCGAGCTCATCGCGCGGCGCCTCGACGTGGAGTGAACCGTCACTCTGCCGCAGCGATCGCTCTGGACAGCAGCAGCAGCGCGTGCGCCGCGGCGTGGCGCTTGACCACCTCTCGCGTTCGCCCGGCCCAGGTGCGCTCGTCGTGCGTCGTCCCAGACGGGCCCGCGACGGCAAAATACACCCGCCCAACCGGTTTGCTGGCCGTGCCTCCTGTGGGTCCCGCGATACCGCTGGTCGCCACACTCCAATCGGCCCCGAGAGCAAGGCGCACGCCCTGCGCCATCTCGCCCACCGTCTGCGGGCTCACCGCCCCAAAACGTTCGAGCGTCTCGGCGGCGACCCCAAGTCTGGCGATCTTCGACGCGTTGGCATAGCTCACGACCCCTTCGAGAAAGAACACCGACGAGCCCGGCACATCGGTAATCAAGCTCGCGAGCAGCCCTCCAGTGCAGCTCTCCGCCGTAGCCAAGGTCTCACCCCGTTGCGTGAGTTGCTGCGCGATTCGGCGCTCCAAGGTCGTGTCGACGCCGACGAGGTGTGCCTCGAAGAGCGCGCTCACCTCTTCGGCGAGCGCGTCGAGCCCGGCCTCATCGCCGTCGTAGCGGGTCAAACTGAGCTCGATGGGACCGCTCAAAGCGACGAGCCCGAGCGTGACCTCCGCTGGAATCGTCACCGTCCTCAGTCGCTGCTCGACATCCCGCTCCGTCAGGTCCTGCACCCTCAGCAGCCGCTGACGCCGCATACCGGTCTGCAGCCGGCCGACGACCCAATCGCACATCGGCACGAGCTCATGGGGGACCCCTGGCAAGACGTGGACAGTGACGGCGAGAACCGCATGATGCGCGCTGAATCCCAGCGCCAATCCGGTAAAGTTGGGGATCCCCGTCGAGCTCCCCGGTCGCAGAGCGTGCCCGCGCAGCTCCTCGGTGAAGCGACCGCCTCTCTCCTCGAGCTTGGTCTTGATCGCCTCAACCCCGATGCTGTCCTCAACCAGCCCCTCGCCGAGCCAGTCCGCGACGACCGCCCGCGTGAGGTCATCGCGGGTGATGCCCAGCCCTCCCGAGACGAACAAGTGCTCGTGGCGGGCGCCGAGGTCGTCGAGAGCCAGGCGCATGGCCCCCGGTTCGTCGCGCACGACGCGGATCTCTCGCAGCGTGTGACCGATGCGCGCCAAGCTGCGAGCGAGCGTCTGACTGTTCGTGTCAACAAAGCGGCCGTCGACGAGCTCGTCGCCGACGGCCAACATGGCGATCTGCAAGGGTCTATCCTCGGAAAGGGCGCAGGGCCGAGGGCTACCGGATCGAGACACCAGCGCGGATGGCAGCCTGAACGTCGGCGAGCTGCAGCGAAGTGTTCATGCAGTCGTAGGTCTGGGTCGAACCACGAACCACTTTGGAGCCATAGAGCTGCTGGATCTTCTGGCCTGTGTCATTGATGCGGTCTTGGGTCGCGGGGTGGGAGGAGAGGAAGGTGGGCACGCTGGCGCCACCGCTCAAAGCCAGGAGCTTCTCGAAGAAATCGACGAGGCCGTAGGGGTTGTAGCCAGCGGCGTAAGCGATCTGCAGACCCACATCGTCGGCCTCGGCTTCGTGCTCTTGGCTATAGGTGGTGGATTGCAGGAAGCTGTAGAGGCCGCCGATCACCTCGGTGGCGAGGCCTTCTCCGAGGAACCAACTCGTAACGACCGAGACGCCGTAGGCCTCTTCGATGTTCTTGACCGAATGGCGCTCGGTGACGTGCGCGAGCTCATGACTCATGACACCTGCGATCTCGGCGCAGGTCGTGGCTTGGAGGATCAAACCCGTGCTGATGTAGGTGAAGCCGCCGGGTGCTGCGAAGGCGTTGACCAGCTCGTCGTCGGCGATGACCTCGACCTTGAACCCGCCGATGTCCGCAGGGTCGCGCCAGGCAGTGGAGGCCGTCTCGAGGGGCCGGACGAGATCGCGCGCCCAGACCGCGACGGGATCGTTGTCGTTGACGATGGCGTAGGTGCCTTCGATCTCCTGGTCAACTCCGGTCCCGATCTCCACCTCTTGTTGGTCAGAGATGAGTGAGAAGCCCAGCCCTCCTCCACAAGCGTAGAGTCCAACCACGAACCCGGAGACGACCGCCGTCCACAACCAGAGCCTTCGTCGATTCTTCTTTGCGTTCATTATGGAGCCTCTCGGTTCTTTCAGCGCCAGTGACGAGCACGGCTTCGGGTTTGTTCTTTTCCTAGAACTTGCTGGCCTCGAACCCTGACAGCATAGCATGATGTGCAGCGACCGCAGACACCTTGCGCTGGTACAATTGTCGTGCCTAGTCGCCGGAGCCTCAAAAAGGCTTGCCAATGGCCGAGAACAGCCGACGGCAGGTCGTAACTCCCGGACCCCGGGAGGTCTTTGATGCCACCGTGTGAGTTTTCGGACACGGTACGGTTCAGACGCAAAGTGAGTTCAGGGCACCAAGGAAGGAACTGATGATTCGAGAGATCGCCGAGCAATTGGTCAAGGAGGTCGAGGGGCTGAGCTTCGCGCCCCCCGTCGATAGGGTCTACAACCCGTTGGTGTACGCCAGAGCCCCTCACATGCGGTATCTCGAGCGCTTCGGCGTTGCGCCGAAAGAGGTGATCTTGGTCGGGATGAACCCAGGCCCTTGGGGTATGGGACAGACCGGGGTCCCCTTTGGTGCCGTCCCCAACGTCGCCGAGTGGCTCGGCATCAACGAACCCGTCGAGTCGCCCGCGAACGAACACCCCAAACGCCCAGTCAGCGGCTTCGAGTGCCCGCGCATCGAGGTCAGTGGGCAGCGATTCTGGCAATGGGCGGCCGACCGTTTCGAGACCCCCGAGCTCTTCTCCGAGCGCTTCTTCGTCTGGAATTTTTGCCCGCTGATGTTCCTCAGCAAGAGCGGGAGCAACCTCACCCCGGACAAACTCAAGGTCGAGGAGCGCGCGGCGGTCGAGGGGCCGTGTGGACGCGCGCTCAGAGCGATCGTCGAATTGCTGGGCCCCCGACACGTCATCGGCGTCGGGGCGTACGCCGAGAAGCAGATCCGGCTCGCCCTCCAGGGACTCGACGGCGTGGAGATCGGTCGAATCCTCCACCCCAGCCCGGCCAGCCCGATCGCCAACCGGGGTTGGGCCGAGCAGGCCAATAAGCAGTTCGAGGAGCTCGGGATCGCCATCCCCGACCTGCTCGGGAAGCAGTGAGCGCGCGTCGGAGGTGAGGCTCACAAGCCCCAAGAAGAAGAACGATGGGATGTCGCGCGCTACTCGTCACGCCAGCCGCCTCGAAGCGAGCCAGCAGGTGTGCCTACGCGCGATCGTTCGTTCTCGCTCCGCTTGATCGAGAGCCGCTCCTGCCCCTAACATGCGGGCCCGCGTCGAAAACAGTTTGGCGCCATTTTTGTCGACGTCCTCGTCGCTGCTGCTTCGGCTGCGTGCAACGTCGACCAATCAGGTCCCGCATGGGCCTGGCTCGCTCAACCGGCCGAGACCCTTCATTGCGGCGAAGAGCTTGGACCCCAGAACTGGAGTCGATGCAGAGAACGTTGACCCGCGGGCGACACCCGGAGGCGAAACTGTCAGAATCGAGAGTTTGAGCAAAATAAGGAGAAGACGATGGCCGAGGGCCGGATTCTTCCTCCATGACCATCCCCACGCCTGACGGAACTCAGGAGGACTCATGATCAAGTTCACAGAAAGGAATCTGGCCACTCCAAAGCAGATGCGCCCGGTTTATCTCGTCGCTTTCGGGCAATCGGATTACCGCAAGCGGTACCCGGAGAAGAAGACCGAAGAGCTTTGTATCGAAGCCTTCCGCATGATGGCCCTGGACAACAAGCTCAAGGTCGATGGGATTCAAGAGCTCAAGGGCTATATTCACAGCTGCTACTATGGGCACTTCGCGGACCATTTCGGGGACCAGCTTCTCGGTGAAGCGTTGATCCACGACCGGCTCGGGCTGGATCCGATGGGCAACGTCGGCATCAAGAGCGGTGGCGCCACCGGCGGTTCGACGCTGTGGATGGCCGCGAACGCTGTCGCTTCCGGCTACTCCGACTCCGTGCTCTGCATGGGTTGGGAGCGCATGGACGAGGTCGACACCTGGACCGGCAACCACTACATCTCCACCGCCGCAGACAAAGACTACGAGACCGAGCTCGGCCACATCTATACCGGCTACTACGCCCTGATGGCGCAGCGATACTGGAAGACGTTCGGCCAGTCCTCTCCGGCCTTCCGCCGAACGATGTCCAAGATCGCCGTGAAGAACCACGGCTACGCGGTCTCCAACCCATACGCTCAAGCGCCCGCCCGCATCACCGTCGAGGACGTCGAGAAATCCCCCATCGTCGCCGATCCGCTGCGCTTCTATGACGCCTGCCTCATGAGCGTCGGCGCCGCCAGCGTGTTGCTGTGCGACGAGGAGACGGCCTACAAGCTCACCGACGACCCGATTCGCTTCTACATCACCGCGGGCAGCCACACGCTGCGCGCCGCCGACCGTCGTCACATGGAGATCCCGTTGCTTCCCAACGAGAAGGACAACGACGAGATCAAGAAGACCTACGCTGGCCTCTACGGCGACAGCAACATCGAGCGCTACCCTGGCTTCACCGGCTTCCTCGCCGCTCGTATGGCCGCGTACTATGCCTACAATATGACTGGCATCGTCGACCCCTGCACGGACCTCGACCTCGTCGAGCTGCACGACGCCTTCACCATCTCCGACATCCAGACCTACGAAGACATCGGTCTGCGCCCCTACGGACAGGGACCGGACTACGTCGAGAGCGGCGACGCCTACCTCATCGACCCAGCGACTGGGAAACGTGGCCGGTTGCCGTCGAACCTCTCTGGTGGACTCATTGGCTGCATGCACTCCGTCGGCGCGACGGGCATCATGCAGGTCGGCGAGATCTTCTGGCAGCTCCAGAATCGCTGGGCGGAGTTCCATGAGCCCGAGCATCGCTGGACCAGGTGGGGCAAAGAGAAGCCGGCTGACTTCGAGAACCTGCAGGTTCCCGACGCCAAGCGCGGCCTGGCCATCAGCCACGCGGGCGTCGGCTCCCACGTCACTTGCTCCGTCCTCATGCGACCCGAATCCGTCATCAAGAAGTAAAGGAGCCCGTCAATGTCGAAGCACGAATTTTCGTTCAACAATATGAACCCGGGTGCGACGGTCCTCCAACGACTCGACCCGATGGTGATCGAGAAACCCCGCAACCCCATCCATGTGCACACCTACGGCGGCGAGACCCCCTTCTTCAGGGGCCTCACCGAGGGCAAGCTCATGGCGACCAAGTGCATGAACGCCAAGTGCGATCCTGCTGGCCAGGAGGGCGACTACTTCCTCCCGCCGAGAGTCTACTGCCCAGACTGCCTCGAGAAGATGGAGTGGGTCGACATCACCGAGCTGGCGCGCGCCACAGCCAAGGTGCACACCCACATCACCGTCGAGCATCCGGGTGCGTTCAACCAGGTCCCCATGCCCTGTGAGCTGATCTCGGTGGAGATCGAAGGCGTCGCCACCGTGATCATGAGCCAACTCACCGGCGGAAAGGGCGAAATCGGGATGAAGATCGAGCCGATCTTCAACACCGCCAAGCCCTCGTTCACCATCCTCGACCTCGCCTGGAAGCCACGCAGTTAGGTCGTTCGTTCGAAGCGAAGAGCCCACGCGGACTTGCTCCACGTGGGCTCTTTCGTTTGCTGAGCAGAGCGCAAACGGGAAATCCTTTTGTGCTTGGCGGCGAACTCTTTTCTGTTCTGCTATACAGTTCTCATCTCGTTCTCGTTGCACAGCACACGAAGTGCCTATCGACCTGCACAGTCCACGAACTCTTCTCACTCAGCGGCCCTCGAGAGTCCGAGCGCGGTACGGCCTGCAAGAAAACTCATGACCCGATTGAACCCCACCTCTCTGGTCTCGCTCCTCGTCACCTTGTCGCTTCTCTTCTTGTATGCGTGCAGCGGCGGCGGGTTCAACGCGGGCGATTTTCGTGACCGAGCCGACCGAAAAGCCCTGCCAAAAGACGTCGTGCGTTCGCTTAAGCTGACCAAGTTCGCCAGCTTCACCTCGAACGATTCCCCCTCGCCGGCTTGGTCTCCGGACAGCGAGAGGCTGGTCTATTCCGAGCAGTATCCCGGGCGAGTGATCGTTTTTGACCTGGTCAGCCAGAGCAGCCGCACGATCTACGACGCCAGCACCGCGATGCTGCCCGACATTCAGTACAACGTCAGCCAGCCGGCGTTCTTGGGCAATCACTCGGTCATCACGACCGGGCTGTGGGGGGGCAGCATCAACTACACGGACGCTTGGACCGGCGCGATCCTCAGTGACGTGGACAACAGCACGAGCAAAGCTTTCGGCATCTCGGGCTCGAGAGCGCAGGTCAGCGCCGATGGCGATCGAGTGCTCTTCGAGGCCTCCGACGGGCTCATCCTCTCCGACGGCTCGGGACAGCGGCTCGACACCTACCCAAACCTCTATTACGCCCGTTGGGCCCCGCAAGGACGCCGTTTTGCCGCGCTGCGCTACGCCAATTATATGGGCGAAAGCCCGGAGCTCGTCATTGTCGACGAGGACAAGCAGATCGAGAAGCTCGAGGCGGGCGTCTTCCAGCTGGCCTGGGATCCGACTGGCGCCGGGTTGGCCTACATTCGCGCCGGCAACCGCACGGTTTTCGACGCCAACTGGGAGTTCGGAAGCCTCTCGTACTACGAGTTCGAGACCAAGAAGACCACTGCGGTCGCCAGCCAAGCGCGCTCGCCGGTGTTCGGCGTCGCCCCGTGGGTCCTCTTCTACGAGACGGGGTCGGGCCTCGGCATCAGCGACCTGAACGAGAGCCGAGTCATGCGCGACCTTCGCCTGTCGAATATCACGGTCAGTCCAGATGGGCAGTACCTCTCGGGCGTCACCGCGGCGAGCGGAAGCCCTTACGGTTACTACGGGGCCATGGACGTCACCATCTATTCCATTGGCTTGGAGTAGGCCCGCGAGGTCAGCATTGAAGGTCTCGAAGTGGAGGTTCGTGGTCGTGGGTTTCGCCCTCTCGAGTCTCTGGGCTGCGCCCTACAGCGCGGCTCAGGAGCTGGAGTCCGTGCTGCCTGACGGGATGTGGGTGGTGCCTCGTAACATCGACGAGGCGACCCTCTCGGTCCTCCCCGACGAGGAGTCCCTCGCCACCTACGAGGCCCTTGCAAACGAGGCCCTGGCGAGCCGCTCGCCGGAGCGACGCGCCTTGGGAACTTACGCGTTGGTGCAGATCGAGTGGGTGCGCGAAGTGACAAAGGCCAAGTCTTCGCTCCTGCTGGGCGAGCCCGTCGACGTGGCGGAGCCTGACTACAGCGCTGTGCGCGCGCGCTTTGTCGAGCTCTCATTGCCGGCGAAGGTCACCACTCTCGAGGAGGCTGGGCTGTCGATCGCCTTTGCCATCAGCGCCCAGGGGCATCCCGCAAACGAGGAGGCGGCGCGAGCGGCTCTCACGCGAGTCGTGGACAGCGACCTCGGCGCGCTGACGGACGCCGCCGCCGTGGCACTGGTCCAGCTGACAGGGAGCTCCGACGAGGCGTTGCCCAAGAGTCCCGCGCCCGAGTATCGGCTCTTGCTCCTGCTGGCGGCGGCACGGATAGCCGACCAGAAGGGCAACAGCGCCCTGGCGGAGCGTCGCTACTTGGCTCTCCTCGACGCCATCGACGCAGACCTCGGGTGGAGCCGCATCTCGAGGAACTTACTGCGTGACATTGCGGTGCGCACCCTTGTGGCGGGAGCGAGAAAAGAGGCGGGCTGGGTACGTGGAGTGAGTCTCCTGGACGGGTTGCCCGAGGGGCTGGAGGGGGAGGTCCTGGACGGCGCGTTGAGCGCGTTGAGCGCCGAGCCGACGGGGGTCTTGGCCAGCAACGATGCGTTCCTGCATTTGCGCGCGGCCGAGGACGCGGAGCCTGCTCAAGCCGAAGCGCATCTCGAGGCCTCGGTGTCGGCTTTGGAGCAGCTGACGGATTTACAGAGCGCCGAGCTGTGCTCGACGCTGGCCGAGCAGAGCCGGCGGCGGTCTCTCGATGGCGCGGTCTTGGGCCGTGTGTTTGGCGGTTGCCTGAAGCGCCTCAGGGCCGCGACCGAGCTCGACTTGGCGGGGCGAATCGCGGTGATGGACGCCATCGACGGTCTGCGACCTGACGTCTTCGAGTCCGAAGATCATGCGCGCTACGGGTTGACGCTCTTGGCCGATGGTCAGGGGACGTTGGCCGTGGGCCATCTCGATCAGGTCGACATCGCCTTGCTCCCAGAGGCACTGCGTAACGAATTCGTGGTCGCCGCGGTGCGATTTCGCCACCAGTACAACTTGGACACCCATGTGGACAAGCTCTCGTGCTCGGGCCTGACAAAGAAGAGCCTGGTCGGGCTGGAGGGTCGCCTCGAAGAGTGGCTGAAGGTCGCCTTGGAGGTGACCAGCGGCGCCGAGCTCTACGAGATGCGGCGGATCGAGCTCGCGTTGTTGATGATGAAAGAGTCCTACGACGAAGCGGCCGAGCGGATGGTCCCCTTCATCACGCTGGTGGACTCGCTCGACGACGACGGGATGCGCGACGAGCTCGTCATGGGACTGAGCGACCTGCTGGACTGCTTCGACCGCAGCGAGCGTTGGGACCTGTTGTCGCAGCTGACCCCTCTCCTGCGTGGGGAGCTCGACGAGGAGCTGCGGACGGCGCTCTTCGACATCGTCGGAAACCTCTTGATGGAGGCCAACCTGCGCTGGGTTGCGACGCTGACCTTGGTGGGGCGCGATGAGGAGGCGTTGGCGGTGCTGGTGACTCTGCAGCAGCAGTGGCGCCAGAATCCTGGAATGGCTCGGGCGGCCTTCTGGACGGCAGAGCTGATGTTCAAGGCCGGGCGCAACGAGGAAGCGGCGCACTACTACCAACACGTCTTCGAGGAGTCCCCGGAGAGCGAGCTGGCGGACGACGCGTTGTTCGCGCTGGCCTCGATCTTCCTCGAGAGTGGCGATGTGAAATCCGCCGAGGAAGCGCTCGACCAAATCCTGTCGAACTACCCGGGTGGGAACTTTCCACAGCGTGCTTCTGTCTTGCTCGAGGGGCTCGAGGAAGCGGCGCCTTGAGGCACAAAAAAACCCGAGTCGAAGTCTCGACTCGGGTTTTAAGCCAGCGACCGGAGTTGAACCGGTGACCTGCGCATTACGAATGCGCTGCTCTACCAACTGAGCTACGCTGGCACCCCAAAAGGCAGGACCGTCTAACATGAGTTTTCGGACGGGGTCAATACTTTCTCGTCTGTGCCTTCTGCGCGAAGCCTCCCTTTTTCGCAGGCGGGACAGACCCCTGCTCGGAGCAATGTTCAGGTCTCTCAATAATTTCGGAGAGCTGGACCGCAAGCTGCGAACCGCATCGACGTTTCTAGAGCGGATTCTAGACCGGAAGCGATACGGGTCACGTTGAAATGAGCGTTCAGCTTGCTCGCATGTGACGCGAGCTTCTCCTTCGAGTTCGTCATGGCTCAAGCCGAGCCGCTCGGCGAATGCTGCGCAACAAAAAGGCCAGCCGGGAAGGAGTATGAGGTCAGTAGAGGTTAATGCTCTCGTCGTTCGCACGAGAGCGCTTCACCACGAGGCGTCCACCCTGCGGACGTCCTGATGCAGTCGACCACGAGCGGATCACACTGGCGCGCAGAGCCTTCTGTGTACGCTGGCGGGCGGTCGCGTGAGCGGTCGCTGGAGAGTCGCGCCATGCACGAGCCACAAACCATCGAGTCGATATTTGACGTCGTCAGCTCGCTCCTAGACGAAGACGAGGTCTCACGCCTTTCTCATCTGCGCGAGCGATGCATCGAGCGCTTTGGACGGGTGGTGGGGAGGCTGCGAGTCGCCGAACAATTCGACCACTTCTTTTGGGGGAGTCGGGAGACGGTTGAGCAGTGGCGAGAGCTCGACGAGCCTGGCCGGACACGTCGCATCCGTCAGTTTCGCAAGGCAATGGAATATCAGAGCCAAAGGATCAATCGAAGGGTCGAAATGGAGGCGCGACTGCAAGGTCTAGACGCCGTCAACGATGACGTGGCGCGGCTCCAGAAGGTGCAACGCGAGGCGGACGAGGGAGACAAGTTCTCGGTGGAGGGCTTCGTGATCCGCAAGCAACGCCCCATCAGCCGCGCTCAGTGTCCAGAGTATCGGCCCTGCCCTTACGTGAGTTGTCGCTACCATCTCTACCTCGATGTCACCCGAAGAGGCCGGCTACGCATCAACTTTCCAAACCAGAACGTGACTGACCTCGAGTCCACCTGCTCCCTCGACCTCGCCGCCCATGGGCCCAAGACCCTGGAACAGATCGGTGAGATCATGGGCGGGATCAGCCGGGAACGGGTGCGCCAAATCGAACAAGCCGCGCTGACGGCCCTCAAAGAGCAAGGAGAGGTGGAGCTGGCCGATTTCCTCTCCTCGTCATTCGAGGGCGAAGGCGACTGAGGCGGTTGAGCCCGACGATGGGGTGTGCTATCGCTTCTGCCCCAGCAGGGACCTGCGCTCGCGTTTCATCGATCGGATTTCGCGCGCGACTCGGCACCGCAGCGGTCTCGAAGCGAGCCAGCTGCGGACCTACGCGCGATTGGAATCGGATGGGCGCATTGGGCGTCTGAGCCCAACCTGGAAGGCCTACCCCGAAGCTCGCGCAACCCCTTTGGGTTACGCGACCGAGCGCAGAACGAAACACCCCAAGGAGCAGGACGACGATGGAAGCGGTGCCTATTGGAATCATTGGTGGCAGTGGCTTGTACGACTTCGAAGGCTTGGAGGTCCTCGACGAGGTGTTCGTGGACACGCCTTATGGTCAGCCAAGTGACGCCATCCTCATCGCCAAATACGAAGGCCGCCGCGTCGCGTTTCTGCCCAGGCATGGCCGGGGACACCGCTACAACCCGACCAACGTTCCCTATCGCGCCAATCTGTGGGCCCTCAAAACGCTTGGTGTGTTCTGGTGCGTGACGGTGAGCGCGACAGGGAGCCTGCGGGAAGAGATCGTCCCCGGACACTTCGTGATTCCGGACCAGATCATCGATCGCACCTTCAAGCGCGCCAATACGTTTTTCGATGACATCGCTGTGCATGCAGGCTTCTCCTACCCCTTCGACCCAGTATTGCGTGCGGTGCTGATCAACGCCTGCAAGAGCACCCAAGACGTCGTCTTTCATGACGGCGGCACCTACGTCTGCATGGAGGGACCGCTCTTCTCGACCAAGGCCGAGAGCGCGCTGCATCGCTCGTGGGGCGCGTCGTTGATCGGCATGACCGCGGTGCCCGAAGCGAAGCTGGCCCGTGAGGCCGAGATGGCGTATGGGACCATCGCGCTCGCGACCGATTATGACGTGTGGAACGAAGACGATCACGTCAGCGTCGAGAGGGTCACCGAGACGCTGCAGCGCAGCATCAAGCGAGTGCAGGACGTGCTCAAGACCGTGATCGCGACCGTCCCTTTGGGCGCGGAGGCGGAGAGCACCGCGAGCAAAGCCCTCGAGAACGCCATTATGACCGCTCCGAAGTATATCGATGACGAGATGTGGACGCGTTTGGAGTTGCTTATTTCCAAGTACGTCACTCGTTGATCGGGGTCTTTGCGGCGACTTGTGTGGCCCGAATTCATCTGGTAGTCTCGCCGGCCACCGATGATGATACTCTTGTATTTTCAGCGTCTTGCGGACGGCAGTAGCACAACCTGGGTTGGCAACGGTCTTGAGAGTCCCTATCCAAAGCGCTCCGCGCCACGGGCGTCAGCTTCCGCCATCGTTGTGGGTGTTGCTGCTCATCGGTTTGGTTTGGCAGGCACACGCTACAGCTCAGGAGGGTGCAGATGCGCCGCCGCTGTCCGAGCTGCTCTGGCTCGACCACTCAGCCTCCCTGCTCGGCACTGGGGTCAACGCCGTGGTCGTGGCCCCGGATGATCCCTTGCGACTCTACGCGGCCGGTCGTGGGTATGTCGCCGGAAGTAAAGACGGCGGCGCCACCTGGGGACCGCTGCTGTTGCTCGCCGGAAACGAGTTTCAGGACGAAGACCAGACCCTCATCGAGGTCCATGAAGACGACCTACAGACCTTTGAGGACACTGACGCGGAGGCCCAGTTCGAGTCGTTGAGGGAAGAGTATTTCGACGAATTCACACAGCGATACGGCGAGACTCTCGCCACTGAGCTCATGCTCGACATCGAGGACGACCTCAGAGATGAAGCGTACGCCGACTTGATTGACCTAGCCTCCGAGGCGGGCAACGAGCGCGACTATTTGGACCGGCTCAATCGCTTGCTGACCGCCGGGTTTTCCGAAGAGGAGGCGACCCGCTTGGCCTCGGATCCGCTGGCCGTCTGGTCGTTGGTGATCGAGGTCGACGCCCCCAAGATCGTGTACGCTGCGACTGGTCGCGGGCTCTATCGCTCGATCGACCGAGGGACGAGGTGGGAACGTCTGATCTCCGGGCTCGGACCAGATGGCGATGGGGTCTTGTCCGTGCGCGCCGCCGACCAAGGCAAAACCATCCTCGCCGGCACAACCCGTGGGCTCCTCGTCAGCACCGACGCGGGACGCACCTGGAGCCGTTCTCTGGGAGCTGTCTCGAGCGAGCCCATTCGGGAGGTCATTCGAGTCGACGCCCGTGGCCGCTTCTTCGCCATGGGCTCACGCGGGATATTCAGGACCGACGACACGGGGACGACCTGGACAACGCTGGTCCCGACGGGCTTCGATGTGGCGGATGCCACAGCAATGCTGTCGCCAGCGGGCTGGGGTGACTCACTCTTTGTCACGACCCCCAAAGGCGTCCACCGCAGCGATGATGGCGGAGGGACTTGGGCAAAGCTCAGCGGGTCTGGGCTGGCCTCTTCGGGATTGCTGCAGGTGCTGCCAGTCGATGGCGTGGACAAGCTCATCGCCATCACCGAAGGCGACGTCTACGCCAGCACGGACGGTGGCGACAACTGGTTCACCGCGAGCGCCGGCTTAGTGGGCCAGGACCTGCGCTGGATCGCCGTTGGCCCGACCGGCGAGCTGTGGCTCGGCTCTTCTTCCGGCCTGCTCAAGGGTCTTGCGGGTGAGGCTGCGGCGATTCAAGCAGAGAGTATCCGTCGCCTGAGAGAGATCTGGGCCGAAGAGCCCAGCATCGCACAGGTTGTTGGAGCCGGGTTGATCTATCACGGGCTCGAGGACACCCCTGTGGACGGTTGGCACGAGGCATTGTTCTTCTCGAAATTTGCCCCACAAGGCTGGGTCACGTTGGACTATCGACAACGACGCTACGACAACGAATACGTCACCTGGGTTTTTCCGAATCGGGACTCTGACCGGACCCTGGACACGATCTCGCGTCAACAGCGGCGAACGAACTACCAGAATCCGCAGACCAACGACGAGTTGCTGGGCCCACCCTCCAATCTGGAGTGGCAAGTGTTCGCGACCTGGGATCTCGGCCGAATGCTTTACGATCCGGCGTCGACCACCATCGAGAATGTCGGAGCCCAGCTCCGCAAGACCCGTCAAAAACTGGTCGGACGCATCGTTCGCCTGCTCATCAAGCGACGGGCACTGCAGCTGCGCGTCGTTTCGACGGGCGAGCTGGCCGTCGAACGACACATCGAGTTTCAACTCGAGCTCGAGGAGATGACCGCTCTGTTGGATGGCCTCACGGGGGGCTATTACTCGAAGGCGGCGTCGAGCTACCGTGCCGAGGATCTACTTTTTAACGACGACGTGGAAGAGACCGCCAGGGAGAGCCTGGCGAGCATCGACACCGAAGGAGAGAACGAATGAGAAACCAACGAGGACGTTGGGTCTGGATGGCAATGGCCGCCCTTGCGCTCCTGTTCCCGAGTGTTGCGTTTGCCCAGAGCGCGGATCAGATCCTGGCGAGCTTCGATGACGAACCGACCGTTCTCGAAGTTCAGGCTGCGGCATTGACGTATTCGGGGCTTGATCCGGATCGCGTCGAGGGCTGGAACACCCGAGCGAACCTCGCCAATCTCCTTCCGGAGCGCGCCTCGTATACGATCCGCTACCAGGACCAAGATCGGACCATGGAGCAGCTCACGGATGACTACAACGAGGCCGGCACCACGCTGGGAGCGCAGGATCGTCGGGAGCTGCGTACGCAGACCGAGACCCGCCACGAAGGCCGCGTGGAGTGGGACTTCTCGAAGCTGATCTTCAACCCCGAGGTGCTCCGTGTCGCCCGTGAAGTCGGCAGCCAAACCAAGCTGCGTGAGGACGTGCTGACGACCGTCACGAAGATCTTTTACGAGCGTCGTCGCGCTCAGATCGACATCATCATGAATCCGCCGTCGGACGCGGCGGACAAGCTGCGCAAAGAACTGCGGGTCCAGGAGCTGACCGCCGACATCGACGCGATGACGGGATCGTGGTTCAGCAGCGAGCTGAAGGCTGCTGGAAAGAACCCGTACTGATTTTCGTATGCAGAAAAAAGAAAGCGCCAACCCCTCGTAAGTGGTTGGCGCTTTCTTTTTCTTGGTGACGGCAACTCCCTTGGGCCTAGAAGAAGAGGCTTCTAAGACCAAGGGAGCCGTCGCTCCCCCGGTGGGTCCCTCCCTGAGGAGTTGACTCTTACATGTGCAACGAGCGAGCCAAACGCCAGACCGCTTGTGAACACCGGCATTGCTAATCATAGCAACGCCTTGCCGCTCTGGGCTGGAAAAGGCAGCGAGTCGCAGCTAAGCCTGTTGCGGCGAGTCGACTATCGTGATACGCCAAGCACATATCCGAACAGGAGACCCCACACTTCGGTGAACTTTAGACGCCATGCCCACTGAACAGAAAGACGCCGAGCTTGTCTCTCACCTGCGACACGACCTGATCAAGCATTTGGACATCCCCAAAGCACACTCGCGCATGACACGATCGGGGTGGGATGTCCTGCTGCGTAGGCTGTACGCGGGAGAGACCGGCGTCGTTGCATTGGGAGCCCAATGGACAAGGCGCCTAGAGGACGCCTGGGGCGGGCGGCCTCTGCTCGACGCGGCGGTCAAGGACCTCAGCCACGCGGTCGCTCAGCTCAACGCCATTCGCGAAGACAACGAGCGGCGAGCGCGCGAAGTGAGCCCGGCAGGTGCCGAGCTCGTCGAGATGCTCAACTTGTTGGTCGCCACGGTACGCTCCATCGAGACGGTGACTGAGGGCGTGGAGGAGGTCGACGCGCTGGATTGGCTCCTTGGAGACAACCTACCTGCCCCTGAAGCACACGAGTTCGCTGCCGTCACAGAGTCGCCTCTGCGCCCCGAGGGGGGGCGCTACCGAGTCCTTGTGGTCGATGACCGCCTCCAGTCCATAGAGCGCTTCCACTCATTGGAGCATCTGAGGGATCGCTTCGAGTGGGTGACCCTGTGCGAGCTCGACGGCCCTTGTTGGACCTGCGAGCACCAATCCGAATGCCCCATGAAGAGGGCAAGAACTTTCCGCGAATTCGAGGGCGCGCTGCGCAGGGCACAGTCCAGAGGGACGCCCATCGACGTCATTCTGATGGACGTGCGCTTCGATGACATCGCTGCTGGCGAGCTGCTGCCTACGCCGCCAGGCTTCGAGCCCGACACGGAGAGCACGGCGCGCGGTCTGCAAGGACCGTTGATGGTCCGTGAACTCAACGAGCGAAATGACCTGCCACAACCGCCTGTGGTGCTGATGACCGGCCGCGACACGCTGCCGCCAGGCGCCGAGAGGCTGCTCGAAGGCCTCGACGGTCTCCACTTCGTCGACGATGAGGCGAGCATCGAGGCGCTCACTGCGCGCCTCGACATCGTCGCCCGCCGGGGCAGCCGCCCAATCAGCGAAGGCGCTTTCTTCTGGGGGCGTAGCCCGGTGATGCTCTCGGTTCGTGAGCAGATTGAACTCTTGGCCATGGGACCCCGTCCGGTCCTGCTGACTGGACCTTCAGGCTCTGGAAAGAGCTTCTTGGTCGAAGAGGTCTTGCTCCCCGTGAGCAAGCGAACGCACCTCGTCACTATGGACCTCAGCGCCATGCCGGAGACGCTCGTCGAGAGCGAGCTCTTTGGCCATGTGCGCGGCGCGTTCTCAGGGGCTGTAGCTGAACGCAAGGGACTCGCCGAGGAGGCCGACGGCGGCATCCTGTTCATCGACGAAATCGGGCACTTGTCCGCCGAGAATCAGCGCAAACTCCTGCTCTTCCTCCAAGACAAGCAGGTGCGACGAGTGGGCGCGAGCCATCACACGCGCCATGCAGTCGACGTCAAAGTGGTCGTAGCGACGCACCTCGATCTCCAGGAGGAGGTTGAGGCTGGGAGGTTCCGCTTCGATTTGTTCATGCGGCTGCGACCGGCGACACAGGTGCGCCTCCCATCGCTGGCTGAGCGGCCGGAGGACCTCGACGGCATGATGTCCCATATCGTGCGTCGTCTCGTCGACGGTCCTGAGCTGCGTCCGTATGTGCTCGACGTCTCGAGAGCCCGCCGCATGGAGCCCAAGGTCGAGCTCATTATCGGCAGCCAACGCTCCACCTCGAAAGGCCTCTCGGTCAGGCTCCCCACCGCGACCGCGGTGGCCTTGAAAAACCACTCGTGGCCAGGCAATACCCGCGAGCTCGAGAGTGTGCTGGACACGTTGCTGTTGAGGGCGTTCGCGGACTCGCGCCGAGTCGAGGCCCGCAGTCACATCATCGAAGTGGATCACTACTTGACCTTGAAGCTGCTGGGGGTCGGGCGTCACAAGAGCACGGCGGGACAACCCATGCTCAACCTGGCGGTCGAACCCTCTGGAGATCTCAAGCGCATGCGCAATCGCCTCGAGCGGGCCTACCTAATCGAGGCCTTCCGAGCCGCCGATGGGGACATGGAGAGAATGACGGAGATGGTGTTGGGTTCACCGACCGTCGATGACCGACACCGGCTAACGGTCCGTATGAATCAACTCGGCCTAAAGGTCACTGAGCTGAAGCACACCACGCCTTGACGATGAACGAGATTGTCACTCCTCCATACCTCGCCGACAGGTATCGATTCGAACGAAAGCTCGGCGCTGGCGGCCAAGGCACGACCTACTTGGCAGAGCGCCTAAAGGACGGGGTAAAGGTCGCGGTCAAAACGTTGCATGTGGCGGCGCTCGAGAACTGGAAAGCACTGGAGCTCTTCGAGCGAGAAGCCAAGCTGCTCTCCGCCGTATCTCTGGCAGGTGTCCCCAAAGTCTTCGAGTACGGCTCCGAGGACGATGCGGGGAGCCCCCGCTTCTATCTGGTTCAGGAGTACCTCGAGGGCGAGAGTGCGGGGGAGCTGCTCGCACGTGGGTATCGCTTCACCGAGGGTGAAGCCATCAACTTGGCTTGGCAGGTCCTGGGCATCTTGAGTGAGCTGCACGCCCTTTCGCCACCCGTCATCCATCGCGACGTGAAGCCCTCGAACATCATCGTCAAACCCGACCACGTCTGCGCTCTGGTCGACTTTGGCTCGATCACCGGAGTGTTGAAGCAGTCGGGCGGCTCAACGGTCTCGGGGACCTTTGGATACATGGCACCCGAACAGCTCTCAGGCCGAGCGACCGCGGCCAGCGACGTCTATTCCGTCGGCGCAACGATGGCGCATTTGCTCTCTGGCATCCCGCCGACGGAGATGGAGAGCCACCTGTTCCGCCTCGAATTCGCTCCCCACTGCAACATCAGTGGGACCCTCGAGCGCCTCTTGGAGCGGATGTTGGATCCGGAGGAAGAACACCGGTTCGCCTCGGCGCGAGACGCGCAGTTGGCGCTCGCCGCGCTGGAGAACGACATCTCGCGTGCGAGCGAGGTCCTCGCGCCAGCGAAAGACCTCAAAGAGCTCACGGTCGTCGGGCAGTCTGGCTCGCTGACGATTTTTCACGCGTTGGGCCGGGCGCCTAGAAAAGTGCCGAAAGAGTATGCGAGGCTGTTGACGCGCCGGCTCTTGCTCTATGGGCTCGGTGGGGGGCTCGCCGCCTTCGTTGCCTTGGTTGGCATGAGCCTGTTCATCTCCTTGGGCCTGGGTCCGGTCGAGTTGGTCTCGATCGTGGCGCTGCCATTTATCCTTAGCTATGGGCTGATGCGCAGCCGACGGCGACTGAAACGGGTCATTGGAGGCGGAAGGAAAGCGCTTGGTCACGTCAGTGAGGTCCGCCAGACCCACGAGGGGCCCCGCCTCGCCTACGAATTCAAGGTTGCGGGTAAGACCATCACCGGCAGTGTGAGGCTCGGAGAGGCCGATGTTTGTTTGGCCCATGGGGACGAGCTCGGGGTCCTCTACGATGAGGAGAAGCCCGAAGACAATCTGCCCTATCCCCTTCCCCCCTTAGCTTTGGTCAAAGCCCTCGAGGAGGAGTGAGACCGTGCCTTCACTCGAGTGAAAGGTAGACCCACACAGCGCCTTCCCGTTCTTCCATCTCAACGATCGGGGTGGAGAAGCCGAACGGCACCGGAACCGCAAGGTGAATCAGGCGCTGAACGACCGCGGTGACAAGGTCTTCGACCAGCGTGTCGCCTTGAATCGCCGTGCCGACCTTCTCGAGCACCCCGTAATTGGCGCTCTCCACGTCCACATTGGCTTTGGCCACCTCGAAGCTCAGGAGACCGTCTCGAACGGAGGGCAGTGTGCCGATGTCGAGGCCCGAGACGATATCCGCGACCTCGATGAGGAGTCCTTCACTGTCGCCATAGAGCTCGAGTCGCACCCGAGGTAGGCCCCACCGGAGCTCGCCGGCCTCGATAGACTGCAGCGAGAGGGCGCTCAAGGGCTGCAGCCGCAGGCGCCCCTCAGAAGCGAAGGAGAACTGGTCCATCAGGCCTAACCGAGGGGCGAGCGCGTTGAGGGTCGTGAGGCGGGTCTGGGCGCCGATGGGCAGATCGACGCAGAAGTAGCCAGAGGCCGTCGCCGTTTCCAACATCTGGTTGAAAAACCCTCGGTCGATTTGGATGAGCACGTCATAAGGCTCACCCATGGCGGTGAGCCTGGGAGCATCCGTTGCGCTCAGCGGCGTTGGAATCGCTGTGAAGAGCCCGTCGACGCTCGCCATACAATCGGCCGTTGGTCCTTTGACGGCGACGTCGAGAGCGAGCTTCAGCCCACTCTCGGCTCCAATCTCGAAGCCGCTTCCAGTCCAAGGGGGAAGCTCTGCAACTTGAGTCGCGAGCTGAACGGTTTGCGGCTCGAAGAATCCCTTTTGCAGGGGTAAGAGCAGGAAGCCGCCCTGTGGCAGTGCGAGTTCGTTGACGATCAAGGCCTGGAGCGCAGGGACGAACGTCTCTCGAGCCTGCTTGTCGAGGGCGTTCTCAAGGCGGGCATCCACGAACGCCCAGTCCACGCCATCGAGATCGAAGGTGCAGGTCTCCCCTGCAGGCATGCCGTATGTGGTCGGGCTCTCCGGTGAGAACGTGCGCAGCTCGGTAGCCCAAGAGGGCAAAGTCCCGCTCATCGGAACCATGTCGAACTTCAGCTCGCGGGAAGCCAGCCCCAGGTCGACGCGGCAGATGTGGAAGTTTCCTTGTTGCGAAATGCGGACGACGGTACGGACCGATTGTGCGCTGTATCGAATAGACACGTCGAGTGTCCCGTCCTCGGGCAAGAGCGCCAATGATTCTAGGGGGAAAGCGACATCAAGCGGACCAATGACCAGTGTGGTGCCGTCTTCCAGGAGCTCCTCGATTGCGCCGCCTTCCCAAACCAGTCCGAAGCGCGCTCGGGATTGCGCAGGGAGTGCCATCGAGATGGTTTCGAAGTACGAGGGCATGAGGTGGAAAGCCACCACGGACCCCGCTTCCCCCTCGAGACGAGCTCCGCTCGTAATTGGCCGGATTTCCGCGCGCTCACACCCAGCCACGAACAGCCCCAGCGCCAAGACCAGCGCGGTGCACGAAAAGACCCCGCGGCACGCCGTCGGCCTGCTTCGAGCCAGCCCGGTGCGAAGCAGCGTGCGAGAGCCGCTCGAGTTGGACGTGTGGGTCGGGGTTGGGAAGGTGCTCTTCATACTCTATGGGGCCCAAGATCGTCGGCGTCTTTTTGGGGGGTCAATTCCGGCTGATGTGATCCAGTCGAACCAAGGTGTGCTCGCCGCCGATCTCCTGGGTGACGACGTGTCTCGTCCCATCGGACCCGATCGCCAAGGCGGTTGCAATGACCCCAGGTTCGATGTCCAAGCTGCTGGTCTTCCAACCCGTTGGCGATCGGGTGGAGAGCAGAAGCCCCAATGTGGCGCCGTTGATGTGGCTGATCACGGCGCTGCCATCGGTGTCGAAAGCGATCGACGGGAACTGCCCAACGATGATCTTGCGCTCCCCCGTCTCGTCCCTTCGTCGCCCGTCGTCGATGAGCTCGATGAGGGGCACTCCATCGAGGCTGCGTGCGATCTTGAGTGTCCCCTCGCCACCGTCGAAGAAGGCCACGACAGGATCCCCTTTCGCATCTATGGCAATGTCGTTGTAGTGACCCACACGGGTGCCGGGGTTCTGGCTGGGAAGCGGGTCGCTGGCGCCGTCGATGACCCTGAGCACCCAGGAGCCTCCGCTCTTTCGAGCGAGTCGCAGCGTGCCGCAGTCGGCATCGTAGTAAGAGACGACGGGGGTTGCTCCCGAGACGACGAGGTGACTTTGGTAGCCAACCCCACGATTGACGCGGCTCCTCTGTTCCTCGGGACAGGCCTCTTCCACGGGGATCTGGGAGGGTGGGTCGGCGCCTGTGTCTACGAAATCGAACCGCCAGATCTCTTGGCTGCGCAGCGCATAGCGCAAGACTTGATACGTTCGGTCTCGATAGGAGACGTGGGGTACGTCCTCCGAGTCGATGGTGAGGTCGAGGTCAACCCCAACATCTGCGGTGTCGTCGATGACCTCGGTTCGCCACTGCCCGCCTTCGTCCATGTAGGCGAACATCAGCCGAGCCAGTGACGAGTCACGGTAGGCGATGGCGGGCCGGCCATCGCTGTAGAGGTCGATGGCCGAGTAGAGTCCGACGTCGCGGTTCGAGTCGACGGTTTGGTAGTTCAGACGCCCATCCACGCGGTCCCAAACTCCGAGCACCAGGTCGCGGCCCTCGGTGTCGTAGGCCGAGACGTAGACCACGCCGTCCGCGTTCGTGACGATCGCGGGCCTCGATGAGATTGAGCGCGCCTTCACTCGGTTGGGCGCGCGGCATTGCTCCGAGGCGTCGTCGCAGCTCATTCCCCAAGGGCAGGGATCTTCCTTGCAGGTGCTCTGCGACGGATCGTTGGGGCAGCCCGTGAGGGTGGCTGCGCAGAGCGTGATGACGGCGACGAAAGCCATGAGGTGGAGCGCGCGACGCCCAAATTGGCACGTGCTCTGCCCTGTCCCGAGCTCTCGCCGAATAGCAGAGAGTCGCTTCGGGCCAGAGGGTTGCGCGCGCGAGACGCGCAACAGCTCTGGACGATGGCTGAGCCGGGCAGTGTGCATTGAGGCAATCAGGGAATCGGAGTCACTTGGAAGATGGGCGAGAGGTTCGTCGGTGAGGCCTGTTGGTCGATGACGAAGTTGATCAGGAACGCCGTATCTCCGACGATCACATGGTCTGCGTAGAAGCCGTAGGCTCCTGTGTAGCTGGTACCGCGCCCCTCGCCGGAGAGCACGGTCTGGACGAAGACGCCCGACGCGTCTTTCTGGGCGAGGACGAGCTGCAAGGTCGAAGAATCCTGGTAGGCGATCGTCGGCAACCCTTGATAGAGCAGGATTGAGGAGTCGTCCCCGATGAAGTTGATGGAAGGCCCAAAGGCATCGATTCGCGTCCCATCGTCCACGACCTCCTCGGAGCTCCCGTCGAGCGCCAAGTAACGAAGATCTTTGTGGCTCCAGTCCACGAAGCTGAGGTGTTCGACGTCACTGCCGTCGATCGCGATGGAGGGCCACAGCCCACTGTTTCCGTCGGCGCCAGACAAGACGACAGGAGCGTCGAACGCGCCGCCCGCGCTCTGTTTCGCGAAGCGGAGGTCGCCATTGGCGCTGTCGTAGTAGGCCAACGCCACGCGGCCGTCGCTGTAGCGCGCCTGTGCGCTGTGCAGACCGACGCCGGGCTGCCAATCGACGAGGGCTGCGGGATCCACCACCACTGCGCAGGTCCCGGCGCCGAAGCAGCGCTCTTCGCTGGCGCAGCCAGACCCGCACACGCTGTCCGCGACGGGTGCCTCACATTGGCTGTTGTCGAGTCGGCAGAAGGACCCTGTGGCGCATGGGGTGGCGCAAGGTCCAGTGACGTTGAGACGGTCTACTGTGACGACGGCGAAATCACTGCCGGAGGCTGGCGTCGCTGTCGACGCTTGAGCGTAGCGCAGCTCGCTGTAGACCAGGCCGTCGGCGGGATCGAGGACCTCTGCGACCATGTACGAGATCCCAGGAGCCCCAGTGGAATCGAGGCTCAGTGAGGTCCACAGGCCGCTGCGACCGGCGGCGTCCACAGTGGTGAAGGTCCACGAGTAGCTGCCCCCAGTGGCGACGCCGCGCGCATACATCAGGTCTTCGTTGTCGACGTCTTGGTAGGAGATGTGGAGCGTCCCGTCGGCGGCGACAGCGAGGTCGGTGTAGCGCCCTCTGTCCGCTCCCGGGGCTTTGATGCCGCCGCGAGGCCCGCTCGTCGACCCTTCGACGGGGGCACCGATAGGCAACCCATCGATGAAGCTCCACGTCATCTGGCCGCTGGCGTCTTTGAGACCGAGCATGAGATCGCCGTAGGTGTCGTTGTAGGCGGAGGCCGCAACGACTCCACCAACGTTCGCGCCGATGTTGGTGTACTGACCGTATCGTCCCATGCGCAACGGCGGCAGCTCGACACAGGTGCAGACGGGGTCGGTGATGTCGCAGGTCGTCGGGTCACCGCCGCCTGGGCTCTGCATCTCGATTCGGAACCCCGGCTCGCAGGTCAGCTCGCCGCACTGGTCAGGGATAGGCAGACAGCTGTTCTCCGCGTTGCAACAGAATTGCCCAGTGGGGCATCCGTCGGAGCAGGGAACGCCGCACGAGCAGATCCCTTCGAAGCAGAGGGCCATCTCGCCCGCACCGCAAGAGAGCGAGCAGTCCGAGGATTGCTCGCATGTCGCGGTGCGGCACTCTTTGAACCCATCGCCGTTCGTATCCTCGCACAGCTGCCCAGGCTGACAGTCTGCAGGGCCGTCACAGGCGGAGTCGGGGACGCACTGCTCGTCGATGCAGGTGTTGCCCTCCGAACAGCCTCCACAGGGAATGAACTCGCTCTTCGGCGAATCCTCACAGGAGAACAGAACCACACCGCTGCACACCAGGGCGGCGAAGAGAGACCACCGACGGCGGCGAACGGCGAGCAAGCCCAGCGCGACGAGCAGCAGGGAGAGTCCGGTCGGCATCGACGAGGAGCGGCGCGTCGTGCTGCAAGAGCAGGCGCCATCGGTGTCGCTGGCGGCCTCCACGGCTCCCTCGACGGTCAGAGACTGCTTGAGCGTCGCGACGTTCCCGTTGCCATCGCGCACCTGCGCCTCGAGCCGCACGCGCGAGCCGCGGTGCGCCGAGAGCTCGAATAGGTTAGAACCTGTCCAGCTCGACCACTCGCCGCCGTTGACGCGGATGCGGTAGCTCAGCTCGGTGGCGGCGCTCGTCTGGTCGTAGGCCATCACGCGGATGGCCGCATCGTCGCGTTGGATGGCCTCGATGATGGGCGCACGCCAATCGATGGTCACGTCGAGGCTCTCCGGGCTGGGATCCAGGGTGTGGTAGTCGCCGATGACGCGGGAGCGCACCTGGAGCGTGTGGGGTCCGGGGAGTAGAAGGGCGGGATGTCGCAACGGCAGCCGCTCGACCGGAGAGAAGATCGACCAGAGACTGTCGTCGACGCGAACCGAGTACTCGAGCGCCTGGCCAGGCAGGGGTGAGCGGCCCGAGAGCAGCAGGTTGACCGTCGGCACCAAGCCGCTGGGGCTGCCTGCGTGGGCCCAGTCGATGTTGCCGTTGGCGTCCAAGAAGTGGCTGGCGGGCATCTCGATGGAGTCGACCATCGCTTGCGTCTCGGCGGAACCGGCGAGTCCGCCTGGGGGCACATAGGCCAGGCCGGCGAAGAGGCCGATCATCGTGTTGTTTTCGATGCCCGTCATCTCCTCCACGTTGAGCTGGAACCCCATGAGGTCCGGCAGCTGGATGGGGTTGGAGATGCTGCCGGCGAGCTGGGGCAGGAATCCGGAGATGAGCGAAGGCAACAAACCAGCGATCAACGCCGGGTCCTCGGAGATCAGCTCAGAGTTGCGGACCTCGACGTTTTGCAAGGCGTTGCTCAGGTCTCCCAAAACCGGGATCAGCTCGTTCGACGGGGTCAAGGTGAGCCCAAGGGGAAGGTGAATGTCGCTGTTGATGGTCAGGATCCGCGCGTAGCGGTCGAAGATGAACGCGTAGAGGTCGATGTCGATGTTGTTGAGCTCGATGACCAGCAATGGCTCGGTGAGAATGTACTCACCGGTGTTCGGGTCCTGCTCGACGACGTGCCGGCCAATAGAGACGGTCGGGGCCTGCTTCGGTGCGAACTTGATGAGCACCGGCGCGCTGCCATCGGTGAGGTTGGACAGACTCTGCATGAAGATGCCGAGGGTCCCGGTGGAGAGCTGGGGCACGGTCGCAGAGGTGATCTCGATGCAGAGCGCACCCGAGTTGTAGACCCCCCACAGGGTGTGCTCGAGGAAGCTCTCGCTGATCCCGACCGAGGCATCGAAGGGGAAGCCACCGGGCGAGGGCTCGGCCTCGAGGATGCTCGAGCGGGGAACGCGCGCCGCGCTGGGCGGGTTTTGGTGCGGGACGCAGGAGTCGCCTTCACTGGTCATGCCAGTCTGCACGCCGATCGAGAGGCCGTCGCCGACGACGTCGGCGTAGTTGCCAGTGAAGATCGAGTAGTAGACCCATCGGGGATCGGGCGGTCCATAGCCAGCCAGAAGCTCGGCGACGTCGAAGCGCCCCTCGGTCCCGAGCGCCTGCGCGACGCAGGTTCCGCTGGGCTCCATACAGAGGTTGGTGCCGGTGTCGCAGGTGGAGCCCGTCGGACAGCCAGCGTCACAGGCCAAGCAGAGGAACCCGTCCATGGTCTCCTCGATGACGGGATCGAACTGGCCGACCAGCTGGTCTGTCAGAACACCTTTGAGCAAATCGGCGATCAAGCAGAGCGGATCGTAGATAGGACTGATGTCGAGCTGCAGGGAATCCATGTTGACGTCCGAGCCCAAATAGCGCACCGCGAGCCGCTCGTCGGCCGCCCCCACCCCCAGCTCGAGGTTCGCGGTGAGCGTCAGAACATCACCCGCGTTCAGGTAGGCGTGAACATCGCAGGTGAAGAGCAAGCCCTGCACAGGGATGTGCTCGTCGAACTGATCGATGTCGATGTTTACGGACAGCGCGTCGGGCGGCTGCGCTCCGGCCTGTCCCGAACCGTTGTCTACGGGGATGATGTTCACCGCACCGATGCCCATATCGAGCTGGCACCCGCGGGTCCCGTCGTCACAGGTCACGCCCGAGTCGCAGACCGCCGGAGTCGAGGTCTGGGCCGGCAGACAGAAGCTCAACCCGGACTGCCCCATCTGAGCCAGGATCAACGGCACAATGGCCTGCTCCAGGGTCCCAACGCCCGACGGAGTCAATCGGACTTGCATCCCCTGATCGACCAACAAGCCGTCCTTGGGATACGAGGCGACCTCTCCACATCCGCAACTGCTGGTCTGACCGCAGGCCGACGCGATGACGAGAAGTACACCGAGCGCGAGGACTCGGTCGATGAGGGTGCGAGTGGAACGGTTCATTATCGACCTCACCAAGCAACAGCTTGGCATTCTACGAGGCAGCACGACGCCGCCGTTTGGTGTACAGGACAAAAGGCCTTCGAACCACCGAAAGCCGCGTCGTCACCCCTTCTCGAGCTGAGTCCAGCGCAGTATCCGAGGCTGGGGATCGCGAGTCAAGCAGACCCAGAATCCCCGCTGGGTTGCAGGACTCCAAGCCAGCCGCTTCGGGGCTTGTCCGGCGTCGGTCCGAAGCCACGCCACCCTCGCCACCGCCGCTCGCGTGGGAGATTTGGGCGACGCGCTCGTGGCTGTCACTTGGAGAAGCCGCTCCGAGAGTAATCTGTGCTGCCGACGAGCAACGGTTTGGTGAGATTTTCGCGTTGCGCCGCGAGGGCCTCGAAGGCCTTGGCCACGCGCAAATTGGTCTTGAGGATGTCGCGGATGGTGGACGACGGCAGGATCAAGACGTGCAGCTCTTCGCGAGCCATGACGGTTGCACGGCACTTCTCGCGACTGGCCATCGCGCGCACACCGAAGAACTGTCCAGCTGAGAGCTCAGCCACGGTCTCGGACTCGGCGATGGCGCTGATCGACCCCTCGAGGAGGAGGTAGAGGCCCTCGACGGCGTCCCCTTCGCGGAGCACGACCTCGCCAGCATGAAGGTGTCTCGCCTTGAACTTGCGCGCCAACATCTCCCGTTCGCCGATTTCCAACGCACTGAACAACTGGCTGCTGGCCAGGAAGCTGCGCACCAGTCGCTTGCGGTAGAAGAGTTGGAGGCGCTCGTAGATGGTCGGATGCTCATGGCAGAGCTTGCTCAGGACTGACTTCGGTAGCACCAAGAGCTCTGACGCTGTTGTGGCGAACCACCGCACATCTTGGCTTTTTCCGGTCAGCAATTCGAATTCACCAAAGAACCCGCCGCGGGTGACCTCGCCGAGGTCGACGGGCTGCTCCCCCTCTTTGTCGAGCTCGGCCGCAACATGGCCTTCGACGAGGATGAAGAGAGCGGGCTCCGAGAGCTGAGTCTGGAGATCGGCTTGGCGAATGGTCGCACCCGCCGGTACACGCCACCACTCGAGGCTCTTCAGCAGGTCGACGAACGGCGCCGGGGGCAAGACCGAGAAGAGTGGAATCTCCTTGCGGTCGATGTGTTCGAGGCTCAGACTCTGTGCGTCAGGCACGGCGATTCGCTCGACCGACAATCCGGGGGCTGCTGGCGAAGGCGGCGTTCCGTGCTCAGGCAACGCTTCCCACGCGCTGAGCGCGAGGTCGACCTCGAGATCCTCGTCGTCGCCGTCGAAGGTCAGCATCGTGAGCTCGATGGACTCGATCACTTGCGCTTGCTCGAGCCAGATCGCCGGCTCGTCGGAGAGATCGTCCAGCGTCCTCACGGGAACGGCGACGCGGTCTTGCTCTCCGTGCGCTGGGGCGCTGGCGTAGTGGCGAGTGAGAAAAAGGAGGATGTCCGTGCGGGTCGGATCGAGGCTCAATACCTGTTTGCTGCAAGCGATGGCCTCCAAGAGCTCTCCCCTGGCGGCGAGCAACTTGGCGCTCAGCTCAAACTCATCGACGGCTTGGGCTTTGTAGCCCATTGCCGCGAGGTAGCGTGCGAGTTGCCGGCGCAACTGGACATTGGTGGGGTCGGCGGCCACGGCACGCTGGTAGATGCGAAGTGTCGCCCGAATCTGCTCACGTCCCATGGCGATCCTCAACGACTGAGGTCAGCGCTGCTGCTGGTCTCGGAAAGGGTCCGTCAGGGACTCTGCCCTGCTCAAGGTTGGCTGCTCGTCTCGAGAGAAGATGTACTAAGAATGTAGGTCGGCGTCGTCATTCTGGGAGTCTAGACAGGTGCCACACCCCATCTTCGAGCGTGAGTTCGAGCTTCCCCCCCCAATCCAGGTAGACGGTCGCGATATCCCCGTTGATGACGATGTCGTCTTCTGACACACCTTTGAGGCCCCGTCTGAGGATCGCCAACTCGGCCTGCAAGGTGTCGCCCTTCTCCTGGGAGAGCAGCTCGATGATCGCATCGAGATCTTTGGTCTCGATGGCATCCGCGAGCGCTGTGATCGTCCCGCGCGGGCTGGTCGAACCTGCAATAGAGCGTACGTCATCGGCCAGGACCCAATGGTTCTCTTCGAACTGCAGCGCGATCTCGCTGTGCTCGTTCATTGGGAGTGCGGCGACGATCTCCATTTTGCCCTCGTCGATCGAGGCCTCGATGAGCTCGGCTTGGGCCAAGATCTCATCGTAGTTCTCGTTGAAGAAGACCTGAAAATCGGCCTTGGACATTTCGCCGCGAAGGTCCTCACCTATGACGTCGTACACGGCTTCGGCTCGATGGTTGCGGACGTCGTCGACGTACGCGCGCATCGCGTCTTCCGGATGGGCCGCCGAGCCTGAACAGGCTGTGGCCATCAGCACCAGGAGGCCGACGCAAGCAAGTTTGTCGAAGAGGCCGAAACGGGCAATGGCGCTCATGAAGACTCTGAGGTTGAGGTGCGACAACGGTCACCAATTCCTTACAGCACTTGTCCCAATGGACGCTGTGGCGGGTGCGGCCGAGTGTATCCAATGCCCCGGCAAGGTGCAACGCAGCCGCTCGCTCGCAGCGAGCTTGAAGTGCTGGCCAACGAAATTGCACTTTCTACCAGTGACCGTGCGGACAATGTGGCTCGCGCTCTCCCCGATGAGCCCGACCAGTTGCGCGACTGCGAACTCAGGCGGGGATGGAGATTCAACGTGTGTCTGGCAATAGATGCCCTCGACGACCTCGCTCTCCTTCCGTCTTGCCAGACTGCGAAAGACCTCTCCAAGTCCGCGTCGTCTCTACGAAAAGGCACTCCTCCCTGCACTTCGATGAACACGATGTGGTACTTGCACTCCCACCTACTGTGGGACAGACTCTTCCTGTCGTCCATGTGGACTCTCGGAATTCTTTTGCTGGCCGTTGACCGCCAGACAACGAAATCGCCGTGGTTGGCCGCTGAGAGATGTCAGTTACCTTTGAGAGTTCGTTCACTTGAAGAACAAGGCGGTTATGGCTGGGATGGTGAGCCTGACCCTTCGACAACGAACCTGGTTCTACCTGTTCTTGCTCCTTGGGCTCGTCGGTCTGCTCTACGGACCGATTGTTGGTCACCCATTCTCCCAGGCCGACGATCCGGCATACATCCTGCTCAATCCCGAGATCACGAACCCTGGTGCGGCCTCAGGCGCTGACCTCTTTTTTCAACCCCATATCGGCTACATCGTTCCCATCACCGGCCTCTTCGATGCAGCGCTGTACGCCGTGGGAGATGGGGAACCTTGGGTCTTTCATCTCGCATCTCTCGTGTTTTTTGGGCTGCTGGTGACGGCTCTGTTTAGTCTACTCCTCGAGTGGAGTGGGGAGCGGCCTGGGTTCGCGCTGTGCGCGGCCGCCTTGTTTGCTGCTCATCCCCTGGTGGTCGAGCCCATCGCTTGGGCCACGGGCCTCAAGGACCTCTTGATGGGTGGCTTCGTGTTGTGGGGCACCCTCGCCTTCGTCTTGGGGCTGAAACGTGGCTCGAAGCGATTGTTATGGGTGAGCGCAGCGTTGGGGGTCTGCGCTCTCTTGAGCAAACCCACTGGTGCGTTCATAGGGCTGGTCTGGGCCCTCTACGCGCTCTACAACGACCGTTCGAAGGCGCCACTCAAAAGCGCTTTGTGGGCGAGCGCGGTCCCTCTTTTGCTCGCCCTTCCGCTGATGGCGATGAGCTGGATGATCAATACCGAGGTTCTTCCGGGCGATCCGCAGTCCCTCGAGGGGACCTGGCAAGTCCCGCTGACGCTTGGGTACCAACTCGAACACTTCTTTTGGCCCGCTGAGCTCTTTCCGCGCTACCCAATCATCCGAGAGGCTGGGTTCGAGGATTTCCACACCTGGCTGGGCTGCTTGGCAATCGGGATCTTCTTCGGAGCTTTGTTTCGCCTCCGAAAACGGCCGAAGGTCGCGCTCGGTCTGGGGCTCGCGTTCTGCGTCTATCTTCCCGTGAGCGGCGTACTACCCTTTCCGAGGATGGTGGGGGACTCTTACCTCCTCGTTCCTTTGGCTGGACTCTCAATGGCGCTGACTGCAGGGGTGACGAGTGCGTTAGAGGCCCCCCGTCGTGCGGCGTGGACGAAACGGCTATTGGCCGTCTGTCTAGTACTCGTCGCTGTCTTGTCCGTGCGTGCGGTTGACCAACGTGAGCGCTGGCGGTCGGCGGCGACCCTTTGGTATCCGGCGACGCAAGAATATGACAATTGGCCCTTGGCCTGGATGAGCCTTGCCGAGGGTTTGCGTTTTGAGGGAGAGGTGGATCGCGCGGTCGGAGCGTACGAGCAGCTCTTTGCGTACCGCTATGAACCATCGCTGCTCCATATGCTCGCCATCATGTTGGTTCGTGCTGGAGACTTAAGTGAAGCCGAATGCGTCTTTGCCGAGGACATCTTCTACGGCTCGGATCAGGCCCGAGCTCTCAGCAACCATGCGGCGCTCTTGATTTCCAACGAAGAGCACCTCATCGAGCATCTCGATGTCGCCAAGATGTCCCTCGACTGGTCTTTGCTGCAGGTCCAAAAGGGAATCGTCAAATGGCCGCCCGAGCGTGTCGAAGCGCTGATGCGGCGTCTTGCCACGGTCGGCCCGCCCAGCCAGGACTTGCCGGAGTGGCCGAAGCGAAACTGTCCGTCGCTGCAGGTCTCGCCAACCGACGCCTGCCCCTGAGAGAGGTCAGCGAGACAGATGAGCTGAAGAGCTGCGTCCCCCCCTCCCGGTCACGCCTCAACTGGGCTCGTTGCCTTGGACTTCGACCGGACACTGCTCGGCTCCGACCACGAGGTCTCCGAGCGCGACCGCAGGGCGCTCGAATTCCTACGTGCAAAGGCCGTCCTCGTCGTCGTCGCCACTGGCCGATCGTTGTCCTCCTTTCGGCGCTCCGTCGTGCAGGAATTGCCGATAGATTGGCCGGTCTTTTCCTCTGGAGCGGGCATCGCCCAGTGGCCTGCGTGTGAGGTTGTGCACGCCGTCCACCTCCCGTGTGGCGAGACCGCGTCGATCGGCGCGCATCTCGAGCATCTCAATGCGCCGTATTGTGTCCATGACAAGATCCCGAACAACCATAGGTTCAGTCATCAGCTTGGCCGCGACAGCGCAGAGCGTACGAAGACCCCAAGGGCTCGCCCCTCCAATCCACGAACCGACCTCATGGACGTGCGTCGGACTTGGTCACATGTAGGCTCGCACAAGACCTGAACTCCCACGGTGGTGGCGGCTCGTGTTTTCCCCAGGCCGCAACCAGTTGGTCGAGCCGGGGTCCTAGGCGCGACGCCAAGAGGGGCTCGAGTTTCAGACGACGGGCCTCGACTTCGCTTCCCACCCACCACAGAGGCTCGATGCCATAGCCAGGATAGCGAGGCGCGCGGTCGATCTTCATGAGGTACAACACTCCTAGGTTGTACTTCGACACCGGAGGATGCCCGCCGAAGTGGACGTCTTCGATCATGAGGCATTCGGCCTCGTCGAAATTGCCAGCCGACACCTGTGCGAACGCGAAGCTGTCGAGATAGGAGGGGACGTAAGCCCGCGTAAATGTTTGCTCCCAGGCGCTCACCGAGCGTTCGAACTCGCCCGCGAATTGCAGACCTTCCGCCATCATCATCCACGGGTAGTGTTGCCACTGGGGGTCGTCGGAGGCGTCGATGGCTGGGTACCAAAGCGCCACAGCGGACGCCCAGCGCTGCGACTGATCGTGCCCGAGCCACCCCAGCACAGCCACGAGGGCAAAGGCGACGAGGGCGAAGCCTTTTCTAAGTCGCGGCCAGGGGAGTTCCTTCAACCACACGGCAACCGCCACGAGAGATGTAGAGAGGGGCAAATAAAGGTAGCTGTCGGCGACCATCCGTGCGAAGGGCAGCAGATTGCTGACCGGCAGATAGCCGCAAACGGCGAGCGCAAGAGCGAACAAGACCTCGGCGCGCCTCCTAGCAAACCAAACCACGGCGACCACGAGAAGCAGTACACACATGCCGAAATATACGTGGGGGTCGGAGTAGCCGGCGAGTCGATTGACCGCGTAGCGTGGGAGGAGATCAAGTGGCCACAAGAGGTGCTGAGTCTGGTGGCCTAGAGCCATGAAGAAGTGCGCCCCTCCCGAACCAATCGCAGCGTCTGTGTCCAGCAACTCGCTGTGCATGTGGAAGCTGGCCGCGGTGATCACCAGGCTGACAAGTACCAAGAGCGTGATCGCCCGACAGAAGACTGGGGGAACGACTTCGCCGCGTCGGCGAACCTGCACCAAGTACCCGGCCCAGGCGAGGGGCACCAGAGCCCCCGTAGGCTTCGAGAGCACCGAGAGCAACGTGGCCGTCACCGCTAAAGTGAGCCAGACGCGAACGCTTTTCTCGTTGCTTTCCTGGCTGCAACGAAACGCCCTGAGGACCATGAGCGTGGCAGCCAACGCAAAGTTGGCCATCAGCAGGTCTTTCAGCCCTGTCGCCCACGCGAATGGCTCGACTGTAATGGGGTGAACGGCAAACAGGGACGCGGCGAGGAAGGCAGCGAGTGGCGAACAAGCAAGCCTGCGGGCCAAACTGTAGGTCAACGCTGCCATGAGCGCATGGAGCAACAAACCAACCAAGTGAAAGGGCCATGGCGCACCGCCGCCGAGCCAGAAGAGAGCCGCCTCGACGTTGCTGGTTACCGGAACGATGTAACCTATTCCGGGGGTCATGATGAGGTCCATGAGCGGCTGGCTCGTGGGCTTTGTGATCTGGGGGTTCTCGAGGATGAATCGTACGTCGTCCATTTTCGTGAACGGCTGGCTGATGACGTGTGTATGGAGGCCCATCACGAGGACGAACAGCGCGCTCCACGCTGCAAGATCGCGGCGTTTGTCGAGGTTGGGTGAGGAGGATGTCGGCATGGAAGACTGACCCGTGCGATGTCTTGGGCGATGGTTCGCTTGAACACGAGCGCAGGCACCCAAACTCGCCTGAGTCGAGGTTGGTGCCAGGAGGCGAGCGAACCCCGACCGCGCGTCGGCAGCTGGCTCGATTGTGACAGCGTGGTGCCTCGTGCGAGGTCTGCTCGACGACTAGCGCGAATCGGCGTTGGTTGTCACGGTCACCCAGCAGTGGGGTGGCGCCCACGTCGAAGGGCTCTTAGAGTCGTGGCCAGTCGCTGCAACAGTTGCGGAGCGAGGGAGCCCGCTCAGCGACGAAAATCGCGGCTTGATTCGCCAGGCGATGCACAGGCTCACCGAACTTGCCGGGGAGGGTGCCCCACGGCCGGCAAGAAAAACAATGCACAGCAAACGCCCAAACTCGCCCCCCTTCGGGCTCTTTGCCTGCGACTTCGACGGGACACTGCTCGGCTCCGACCACCAGGTCTCCGAGCGCGACCGCAGGGCGCTCGAGTGCCTACGCACAAAGGGCGTCCTCGTCGTCGTCGCCACTGGCCGATCGTTGTTCTCCTTTCGACGCGCGGTCGTGCAGGAATTGCCGGTAGATTGGCTAGTCTTTTCCTCGGGAGCGGGCATCGCCCAGTGGCCTGTGTGTGAGGTTGTGCACGCCGTCCACCTCACGTGTGAAGAGACCGCGTCGATCGGTGCGCACCTCGAGCTCCTCAATGCGCCATATTGCGTCCACGACACGATCCCGAACAACCATAGGTTCAGCTATCAGCTCGGTCGCGACAGTGCAGACTTGAGACGTCGGATCGAACTCTACGCGCCCTTCTCTAGACCCTTGAGCGCTGATCGACTCGAGAAAGAGGCCACCCAAGTCATCGTGCACCTCGAGGAGCACGAGGCCGAAGCGGGCTGTCTAGCGCTGCGGGAGCACTTCGAGGACCTGGGGGTAATCCGGACCACTTCGCCGTTGGACCACTGCTCGACTTGGGTCGAGATCTTCCCGCGTGGCGTCTCCAAGAGCAGCGGTCTGCGCTGGCTCTGTGAGCATCTCAATGTCGCGCCGGCGAGGACTGGGGCCGTCGGGAACGACTACAACGACCTCGATATGTTGGAGTGGGTGGCTCATCCGTTCGTGGTTTCCAATGCCGCAGCGCCCCTGAGAGCGCGCTTTCAGGTCGTACGGAGCCACGACAGTGGAGGGGTCGCCGAGGCGGTCGAACGGTGGCTGGAGTCCCTCTGAGGCGTAGGACGTACGCAACAATTCCGCTCGTCAGGAATCTCCACTGGCGCTCTGGACTTGACCCTCGACCGGTTCTTGTGGGACTTGTTCTGCGAGCCGCCCGATCGGATTTCGCGCGCTACTCGGAACAGAGGGGGCTCGAAGCGAGCCATCTCGCGTCCCTACCCGCGATCGACGGCTCATTGTTTGTCATTCCGGGCGAAAGTAGAGCGTGTTGCCCATGTTGCTGGGCGGCCGACGGTTCGGCATCCGAAAGGCGCACACAGTAGGCCGACGAGCGAGCCACGTGGCTCTTGGATTCTAGATGCGCACCGGATTGACTGAGCTCCCTCTATCGACAAAGGCGACCGTCATGTCCTCCGAAAACACCCTCATTGGCCCAGATCGAGACGGCAACTATCTGCAAACCGAAGGCTCGAAGATTCGCACCTTTGGTCCGAGTCCGAGCTCGGTCGAGGGCGCCGTCTCCTGTCCGGACGGACAACTCAAGCCCGGTCGGGTGTGTGCCCACACTCATCTCTACTCGGGACTTGCCCCCTTGGGTTTGCCGGCGCCGGAAATCGCGCCCGAAAACTTCGTGCAGATCCTGGAGCGCGTGTGGTGGAGACTCGACCGTGCACTCGACGCCCGTTCGCTCGACGCCTCGGCACGCTACTACATCGCCAACGCCTTGCTCGATGGCACAACCAGCCTCGTCGATCACCACGAATCCCCCAACTTCATCGAGGGTTCTCTCGACGTCTTGGGGACCGCTTGCACGGAGTTGGGGATGCGTGCGGCGCTCTGCTTCGGAGCCACTGAGCGCAACGGCGGCGTGGTAGAGGGACGTCGCGGTCTGGCTGAGTGCGCGCGTTTCGTGAAGTCCAACCACCATCCCCTGCTGAGAGGGCTGGTCGGGCTCCATGCCTCGTTCACCGTCTCGGACTCCTCTATCGAAGAGGCGGGACGTCTGTGTCGCGAGCTGGGGGTGGGGATGCACATCCACGTGGCCGAAGCCGACTCAGACGTCGCTGACGCCAAAGAGCGCGGCTACGAAAGCCCATTCGACAGGCTGGTCGAGTTGGGAGGGCTGCCGCCGCGCTCTGTCCTCGTGCATGGCGTTCACGCCACTCGAGAGCAGGTCCTGCACGGCGAGAAGCTTGGCGCCTGGTGGGTCCACAACCCTCGGTCGAACAAGGGCAACCGCGTGGGTTATGCGAGCGCCTTGTCCGCGGCCAACGACGTCGCGCTCGGCACAGATGGCTATCCCGCCAAGATGCTCGAGGAGCAACAGGCCCTCTTCGAGGAGGCCGAGGCGGCGGGCGACAGCCTTTCGAAAGTAAAGAGCCGACAAGAAAACGGCGCGAAGATGGTCGGAATGCTCTTCGACCTGCCGCTCGGCCAGCTCGTACCTGGCGCTGCGGCCGACGTCATCGTTGAAGGGGAGAACGGGGTCATGCACGTGCTGGTCGACGGAGAGTGGGTGGTCCGCGATGGGCGTCTAGTCAACGCCGACCTCGCCGCCATTAAAGAGGCTGCGGAGCAGGAAGCTCCTCGTCTCTGGTCCCTCATGGCCACCTACCAATGAGGCTCGTCGTCTCCCTCAGTGTGGCCCTGTGCCTCGGGCTCGCCGTTCAGGTGAGCCTGGGGAGCGCCGAAGAGCTGAACCCCGATGGCGCCGTTGTGGTTGCGCAGGGGGACGTGCCGGCGGCCGACGAGCTGGGCGACACGCCGAAGACGACGACCAAGAAAGAAACCAAGAAGACCAAGAAGAAAGCCAAGACCAAGAAGGCAAAGAAGAAAGCCAAGGCGAAGAAGAAGCCCAAACACGACGAGGTCCGAAAGAAGGTCGTCGGCGAGGAGGTCAAGCCCAAGGATGGGTTCGCGGCGCCCTACTCATACGACAACCTCGGCAGGGGGTTTGATGGCGCCGATTGTACACACCAAGGGCTCGACATCGGTGGAGTTGGCGAGAGCGCTGGCGTAGGGACCCCGGTCCACGCAATCGTCAAGGCCGAGGTCATCTTCATCGGCACGCCGGAGACGAACCCGAAGAAGTTTGGCAAGCGCGACAAGCGAAAGGGCACGGAGACTCGTTCCGGCGTGAAGGTCCCGCGCCGCCTAGAGGTCGAGGGCTATGGAGAGGTCTACCCCTTCACGACCAGCAACGGCTCGTCGCGCACGGGGGTTTTCATCAAGACCCGAGTGCTCGAAGGCGAGCTCGCCGAGCATTCTGTTCGGTACATGCATCTGTCCGCGGTCCGTCCAGGTCTTGCGGTCGGTGACATCGTCGAGCCTGGAGACGAGCTCGGCTTGATGGGCGCGACAGGCTTCGAGGATAACCTTCCCCACCTGCACATTGACATCGAAGATCCCGACGAGCTTCGTGTCGACCCCGCTCCATTCCTCGGCTTGCAGGAGGTGAGGCCCTCGAGCTGTACGCCCATCAACAAGAAGAAGAAGGCGAAGGAGCGCAAGCTCAAAAAGGGGAAGGGGAAGAAGGGCGGGAAGACCAAGAAGGACGGCTCGCGAAAGACGATCCGCTACACCGTAGAGAAGGGAGACACCTTGAACTCCATCGCACAGGAGTTCGGCGTCACCAAGGCGGATTTGATCCGGCGCAATGACCTCGCCGACCCGGATTCGCTCAAGGCCGGCCAGAAGGTGAAGATCGTCGTCTATGAGTGAGCCGGCGTCGCGGCAGTTAGGCCTACTTTAGGTCGATCATGGGTCGATGGGACCTGGGCTTTTTGCCGCCGGCTCACATGTAGGCAAATGTAACCTCCAGTGTCCCCCGAGTCGCTTGCTCGGGAATGCACGAAGACCCCGGGTTGCCGGCCCAAGGTGGGACCTTGGGCTGGGAACCTCGCCATGGAGGAGGGGCTGATGCCAACACGCAGGTATGTGATCGCCGAGACGGTTCAAGACTCCCGTGAACTCAGGTCGCGCTACCACAACATCCAGACCACTCGGCTGTTGATGTTTCCGAACCGACCGCAGTTCCAGGTCGGGGACGGGGTGAGCGTACAGCTCAGCATCCGCGCCCAGAACGTGCGAATGATGCTCGAAGGCCTCGTTCATCGCGTGCCGACCAAGTCGACGACGGTCTTCGGCAAGCGAATGTTCGCCATGGGGCTGGACGCCAAGAGCTTCGAGCGCCTCTCCCCCTATTTGGCCAACCTCACTCCCAAAGCCCCAGAGACCCGTGCGAACGAGCGCCGGATGCCAGTTCGCGCGCGCTGGAGCGAATGTTGTGTGCCGAATTCTGGTGCGACACGCACCGCCCGCATCTTGGATGTGACTCCCAGGGGATTGTTCTTGGCGACCGGTCTCGACGTCGTGCAGGGTTCGACGGTGCTCTTCCGGCCGGATCGGGGTTCGAACTGGCTGGGTGGCACGGTGTGTTGGCAGGGCGAGAAGGCGGGGCAGCGGGGCATTGGAATGGAGCTGGTGTTCAGCCGAGTCGATGAGCGGCACAGCTGGAACGAGTTCGTTCTCCACGCCAACGGCTGATGGCCTTCGCGCCAAGGCGCCCATAAGGCACCGATATCAAAGGGCTATCACCAGCGATCGAGCGGTGAGCTTGCCAGTCACCGAGCGGTGTGATAGGAAAGGGCCTGCTGATCGCGAACGCGAACGACTTCTGGTCGCCACGTTGGCAATTGGCAGGTGGGAGCTCAGCGTCCCGGTGTTCCCTGCACCCCACAGGTCAAGGTTCTCGTTGACGGGTGGGCTCTCGAGCGGTGGTTCACTGCCTCACACAGCCACGTTTCGGCGTGGAAGAACACCGCAGCAGGCGTCCCCTGTATCGTCCTAAGGGACGAGAAAAGGGACCTAAGAATCTAGGCGTCCAGCCCACAGGGTTGGGCGCCTAGGTGCGTCAAAGAGGTACTCATGAGGTTCCAGATAGGCTCGCTCATCGGACCCAAACACACCCTCCTGAATGAGCTGCTCGAGTACGGCAAGGTCATGGTGCACCTCGACGCACGTCGTTCGGGGGTCGAGGTCCCGAGGGACTTTGGGGGTGACTCGCACCTGCGTCTGAACCTATCGCACCACTTCGGCTACTCGGACTTCGTCGTCGACGAGTCCTCGGCGCGATGTTCACTTTCTTTCGGTGGACAGCCCTTCTTCTGTGTCCTGCCTTGGAACGCGGTTTTCGCGATGACCAGTCACCGCGAGCCCCTTGGGTACTTGTGGCCAGAGGACCTTCCTCCAGAGCTCTCGAACAGTCTCGAGATGTTCCCGGTGGAAGCGCCGAGCACCGCGCCAAAATTGCGGATGGTCTCGCGAGAAGACGGGCTAGACGAGGCGGAGCTGGTCCTCTCGAGTGTCGACCGCGCCCCGGAAACGAAGAAACAATACGGACACTTGCGGGTCGTCAAATAGGAGTCTCTGGCTTCAGAACGCGTACAGACCTTTGACGAAGATCGTGTTCGCGCCAGCCGTCCGGTTGCCGAACTTCGAGTCTTTGTCTCCGCCGTGCAGCAGCGCTCCTGCGACGAGCTCGGTGTTCTGCCAGAACTTGAACGCCAGCTGCGGGAACACAATGAAGCTCTCGTCCTGCACCTGGATGATGCCGAAGAGTCGGAGGAGCACTTGCTCGTCGAAGGTCTTGAAGTCGCTGCCGGCGACGATGTAGTCCGACAAGAACTCGGACCCAAACTCGTCGATGAAGCCGTGTAGATACTGAACGTTGAGGTACCACCACTTGGTGATGGTGTAGTCCATGCCAGCGGTGAGCTTCCAGAACTTGCCGGGTCGGACCTGGACCTCCTCAGATTCCATGACGTCGCCGATGATCAAGTCCATGTTGACCCCGTCGTGGTAGGTCATCGCGAACTCCGCCCACAGGCCCAACCCGCCGAGCATGTCGATACTCGTTGACAGGTCGGCGCCGACTACCCGGACCTCTGGATAGACGAGCGTGATCTCGGTGGCGATGGTGATACCTGGACCAACGATTCCCGGGAGGTCGAGGAGCTTCATGAGTCCTTCGATGTCGTTGCGGAGAGTGTCCTCGAAGTCGTCGAACAGACCAAAGAGCCCGTCGTCGGTCACGAAGTCGCGGCCAGGCTGCGTGTTGTGGTCGTAGCCTTTGTAGGCCATGACGCCTAGATCGAGCCCCAACAGCGTGAACGAGAGCCGCCCGCCTAGCTGAGTGTTCTCGAGTAGAGCTTCGGGCTCCTTCACGTTCACGTCGTACACAACGGCCCCGCCCTTCTCGAGGAACTTCTCCTGCACATCGATGAGGTTGTTGATCAGCGGCGAGCGCACGAACCGCCCGAACTGCGAGGGTTCCGAGAAGACCAGCAGTGCGCTGTCCGGGATCAGACCTGAGCGAAACTTTGGAATCGCCACCAGCATCAAGGTGGGCTCTGCGAAGATGGGGGCCTCGTCTCCCTCGACCATCCAGTCCGGACTGATGTTCACCACGACCATTTCGTTTGCGACTTGGCGGCCAAAGTCCAGCGGGTCCTCAAGGTCATAACCATTGAGAACGCTGGTCGGATTGAACATGTCTGCGGTGCCCCACTTGATGATCTGACGACCCAGTCGAATGTCGATGCCCTCGACGACGACATCCGAAACCTCGACGTACAGCGAGTCGCTCTCGAGGTAGTAGGGATCGACCTTGGGCCGAGATTGGAGGTCTTCCATGCCCTGCACCTCCGAGCGCCCACTGAACACCAACGCCATGTCCGCGACCGCCTGGACGGAACCCCATGTGAAGCTCGCCACAAATTGTGCGAGGTTGTCGGTGCGTCCAAAGGCATACTCCGGCGAATCGCTCGGCTTATCATTGCCAGGGATGGAGGCCCGCAGGTCGCTTTGCACATGACCACGATATTCTATGTCCGTCTGCGCGAAGGCTGGCTTCGAGCCGAGCAGGCAGGCGGCGAGCAGAAAAACTTTCAGCACGGCAGGCATCGTCGTGCGAAATTGAAGACGCATATTATCCTTGTTCCAGTGCTCTTTCGTTCTGTATTGAGAGGATTCGGCGCGACGGCGAGCCAAAAACGCTTGACGGAGTCAGCATCCACCGGCGAGTTTCCTCGCCTTTGCGCCGCAGCTGGAGTGGCATGGCGCAACGACCGATTTCAGCCGATGAACACCATCCGCCGAGAACTACACTCCGTCGGGAACTACTCCCCGTCGAGAACTACTAATGGAAGGCCGATCGAACCGCAACGAGCCGCCCACATGTGAGCTTGTTTGTGCATTGCGACGGTGAGCGACGTCACTTTGAGACGATGCTGGCATTTCTGACCTATCACGAGAGAAGACCTTGAGTACGACCGACAATCGCATCGCGCATTTCAAACGCTACCTGTGGGCGGAGCCCCAGCTCACCGTGGTCGTCGGGTCCGGTGAAGCCCTCGAGAGAGGGTGGATGGACTACGTCCAGGAGCATTCCGTCGATGAGGATGCACCGGAAGCCGCGCCCCAGATCCCTCGGCTCATCGTAGGCGCAGCGCTGGCGCTGGTGTCCTCTCCCACGCGGGAGTCTTGGGGCTGGACGCTGACGCTCAAGGATGAGCCCTACGGCTTCTTCTGTGGCGCCGAGCCCGAAGGCATGCTCTGCGCCTCGACCCGGAAAGCCGACGCGGCCAACGCGGCGATGTCCCTGCAGAGACAGGTCACGCCGCAGAGCATCTTGCGACAGAGCAACTACACTCCGCAGCAGTCCGATCCCCTGAGCGCCATCGAGGATTATTTTCGCTTTGCGGAGCAAATCGTCACTCGGATGGGCTGTGACGCTCGAGGACGCGCGGCGCTGTTCCAATCGTTGCCCGGCGGAGATTTCTCCCAGATTCGTCCTCTGAGTGAGGACGAGCTCGTCGAGCTCGCCTGGTCGCTGGAGAGCGCCGGAGCGCTCAAACGTCTCGACGAGATGATCCTATTCTACGCCTGTCGCTGTAACGACGAGGCCATCTTGAACATGCTCACGTCGCTGCCCGACGAGTCCCGCAAGGAGCTCTGGGGCGACGAGAAGAAGCTCAAGATCGATTGCCCGAGGTGCAGTCGAACCTACGTCGTCGAGCGACACCACCAACTGAATTGAACCGAGAGGGAACTCGCTTGTTGCGCGCATCTTGCGCGCAACCCTGCGGGTTGTTCGGCTCAGCCTCAGATGCCACGCAGCAGCCAGCGTCGTGAGAACGTCGAGTCAGGCACCTCCTGGTCGACCGCCTCGTCGAGCACCTCGTTCTGGGTCGTGTGCTTGGCCGCCACGTCGGTCATCGTCACGCGTGTGTAGATCAGGTGCTCGCCGCCAAGTTTCTTGGGCTCGAAGCGCTCCTGGAGTTTTACCATCTCGCCGCCGTCGTCGTAGTACTCGATGCGGTCGATGAGGATGTAGGCCTTGTCGATCCGCAGCTTGAGTTTCGGATACTGAAGGTCCACGCCGTCCCGACGGGTGCACTCCAGAAAGATGTAGGCGCCAGTGGTCTCATCCGCGAGGATCCTGGCGCTGAAGTCTTTGCCCAGGCGAATCATCGACATCTCGTCGAAGTTCCAGTCCGAGCTTTGAAAGCTCTGGCGTTTGGCGTGCGCGCCAACCCGTCTGACCTTTCGCATGTCCGGGAGCTTCACGTAGATATCGTCTCGGCCTTTGATGACAACGCCCATGCCCTTCATGTCAGCCGGCTCTTCGAAGGAAATCGCCCTGAGGTTATCTCCCTTCGTGATCGTCTGGAAGGTATATTGGTTCCCGTCGTTGCCGCCTCCTAGAAGGGTCATGCGGACCGTGATCGTCTGGTCCTCGAAGGGGTTGTGGCGCTTATCTGCCTCTTCGAGAAGGGCGTCCCCGCCCTTGGCGACCAGAGCGTCGAGAGACGGATCGGGCTCCCCCGCTTGTACCGGCGACGGAGTGAGGAGATTAACGAGAAATACGGCGGGGATAAACCACTTCATAGGAAAACCTCTAGTCCTCTTTGGGTCACTCGTGGTGCGCCGGGACTGCAGCCACGATTGGAGCCGGCGATGTCTGAGCGTCGGGGCGCAAGCTGCGAATCAGTGCAGGGACCAACAGTAGTGTCGTGATGGCGCTAATCAACATCGCCGATGCGGTCAGCAGTCCGAAATTCCTCATGGGGATGATCGTTCCAAAGGCCAACAGGCTCAAACCTGCGCTGACCTCGAGTGCGTTGACCACAATCCCCCAGCCTGTCGCTGAGAGCGCCTCCTCGAGCACAGCCTCGGCGTTCTCTGGAGAGGGAACTCGGTGCTTCCAAACCAAGTGCACCGCATAGTCGATTCCGACTCCGAGCCCAATTGCCGCGATCATCGACGTTCCGACGTCCATCGGTATTCGAAAGACCCCCATCAACGCAAACGTAAACACCAAGGTCAACGCTGCCGGAACCATGGACACCAGCGCCAAACCGAAGCGCCGGAAGAAGAACCAAAGAGCCAGAAACACCAAGATGGCCGAGCTGAGCAAACTCATGAGTTGGTTGCGGTAAACGCTGCGGTTCATGCCGACGTAGACCAGGGGGTACCCACTCACCAAGGTAGACAGCTCGACGGCCTCCAAGACCTTCAGGTCGCCACTCGCCGCCTCTGGAAGGAACACCACTGGATCGGTCATCGACCACAAAGTCCGCTCGACAGCGTGTCGCAGTCCCTCGCTGCGTTTCTCTTCGGGGACCATGGCGAGGACTGCGTCCGTCTGCTCTTGACGGATGTTTCCTTGCCCGATTCCGGCGAGCTCCTCGAGGATGAACATCACGCCCTCGGAGACCTTGGCGGCCGCGTCGCCTTCGACCAAGCGCTGCAGCTCTTCTTCCTCGTCGGCTTGCTCTTGCTCGCTCTTGTAGGGCGCCAGAATGGCGTCGAGGCTCGCCGCGTCTAGGCCTCCTCTGCGGAGCGTCGCGGAGACCTCGCGAACGATGGGGCCGAGCTCGGCCTCTTCTTTGAGCTCGATGATGGGGTCATCGAACAGGTTGAGACGAAGGATCGACTCGATTTCGGGATTGATTGGACCGTCGCTGGAGATGTCGAAGAGCTTGGCCAACGAACCCAACTCGACCGGGGTCCCTTGGGCGACGAGCAAGTCTCTGAGCTGTTCGAGCACCTCTGCGCGCTCGGTCGCCACTTGCGGCTCGCCGATGCTGGTTCGCTCTACAGCCACGCGACGTCCGACATAAGCGCTCAACCCACGCTCGATGGTGGCGGCCAACTCTGCGGCGTGGCTCATGTCGAAATCGCTGAGCTTGACCTGGATGAGCGTGTGCTCCCAGTCGTCGTCGACCAAGAGCGAGACGCTCGCGTCGCTGCTCACGAGCTCGGCGATGGACGCCGAGGTCCGGCGCGAGACCGGCACCCGTCGTTCGCCGGTCGACCCTTCGGCCGCCAGCACGACCACGTCGGTCAAGCTTTGGACCGTACTCACTCCCTGAAGGCCTGACATCCAGGCTTTCATGCGATCGATCTGGCGTAAGGTCAGCGGGCTCTTGATGTCTCCCGTGACCTCGACCTGCAGGTAGAGAGACCCTCCAAAGCGCTCATCGAGAAAGCGCTCCGCCTTGAGTGGTTCGCTCTCTTTTGCGAAGAGCGTGCGGAGATCGGTGTGGGTGTCGACCCGCAGTGCGAAAATCGTCGAAGCGGCCAAAGCCCCCCCTGCGATCAGTGAAACCGCAACTCGCCAACGTATCACGCCTCGTGCGCCGCCCATCATCCACTTCAAGGCCCAACGCGGGGCGCGCCCTTCCGCCCTCGGCTTCATGGAAAACCGCGCCGCGGCTGCGGGTACGAGAATGAGCGTGAGGGCGACGATCAGCAGAGTCGCCGACGACATCAGCACACCAAATTCCCGCATTGGTGTGACGTCCATCAAGGTGAAGGACGCGAAACCGGCAGTCGTCGTGCTCCCCGCGGCCAGGATCGGCGGCCCCACGGCGCGCAACGCCGCGCGGATGGCCGCTCGCCGCTCCAGACCTTGGTCCAAACGGGCGAGGATGGCGGTGAGCAGGTGCACTGAGTAGGCGCTGCCGAGAGCGACCAGGAGCACGGGCAACGACGAGGAAACCAAGGTCATCGAGCCCCCAACCAGCTTCAACGCGCCCATCACCCAGACGATGCCGATGCCCACGGAGCCTAACGCGATGAACACGGAGGTCGCACTGCGGATGGTCAGGACCATGATCAGCACGACAACGGCGCAAACCCACGGCGACAGTCGCGCCAGATCGGCTCGGGTGTGCTCAGCCGCATAAGAGCCGATAAATGGGGCTCCACCGAAGTGCGCACGAAACCCACCGCCTTGCGGCATCTGCTCCGCGACCACCGCACGGATGGCGTCCGCGGTCTGCTGGGTGTTGGCGTCCACATCGAGCTGGCAGAGGACGATGGAAGCCGCGCCATCTGCGGAGATTAAGGTTCCAACGAGGTGATCGCGGTTGAGTACCCGGGAGCGGACATCGGCGACAAAGGCATTCGCCTCAGGGCTATTGGCGTCTTTGGGCAGGTTCCCTACGAGGTCTTTGAGGACCGAGAAACTGCCACCGGCGGCATCGACCTTCTCTGTGAGGTCTGGGAGCTCTGTGAGGCTCGTTACCGCACTCACCCCATCGACGTTAGCAAGGGATTCAGCGATCCCCCGGAGCAACCTCAGTCCTTCGAGCGTGAGCACATCGCCGTCTGTGGCCTCGATGCCGACAATACCAATGTGCAGTCCATGGAATCTGCGGCCGATCTCCTGGAAGCGCACGACCTGCTCGTCACCGGCTGGGAGAAAGCGAATGACGTCGTCATCGTGCGTCAGCTGCGACGCAGGGAAGCCCAACGCCAGCGTCGCGAGCAATGAGACGACGAGCACCCCCCAAGAGTGTCGTGCGCTCCAGTCCCCAACGTTGGTCACCCAACGGCTCATCCGCTCCTGCTCTCGCATCTCCTCGCCCATCTGTTCCCTCGTCGTCGCTCAACGCCACAGGAGCTTTGCCCCCTCTTAGCGGTTTTTGGGCGGAACATCATCCTTTTTGCGCCGGTTGGAGAACCTAGCCGCGGGCGGCGGCAGGCGTCGTTCTTGATGTTGCGCGGGGAATGGCGCACTCTTGGCCCCCAAGGCAAGGGCCCCCGGCGATTGGGTGCGGGGTCTGGAGGATTTCGATGCGCACCGGGAATCGCCACTCTTTATGGTTGCTCGCGTTCGTCGCGCTGTTCACGGGTTGTCGAGTGGCCCCAAACGCGGCGGAACCCGATCGTGAGCGGGCGGCGGGCGGCGAGATTGAGCACGAGCAGTCCCTCGTCCCTGTCGACACAATGGGCCCCCCTGGCGGCTTTGATGTCAGCGCGCTGCAAACTCGCTACACCAAGGACATCCCCGGCGAAGGCCGCCTCTATGTCACTTTCCTCACCTCGGCGGGCAAGCTCCAATGTCTCCTGCATGAAGAGGAGGCACCACGAACGGTCGACAATTTCGTCGGACTCGCACGGGGTTTGAAGACTTGGACCGACCCCGCGAGCAAAGAACCCGTCAAACGCCCCTTCTATGATGGGTTGAGTTTCCACCGGGTGGTCCCCAATGTGCTCATTCAGACCGGCGATCCGACCAACAGCGGTGTGGGGCACCCAGGCTTTACCATCGACGACGAGTTCGGGGCTGGGCTGGAACACGACAGCGCGGGGGTCATGGCGATGGCACAAAGTCGTCCCAACGGCTCCGGAAGTCAATTCTACATCACGGATTCGCCGACCCCCCAATTCGACGGGCGCTATCCCATTTTTGGGCACTGCGAAGATCTCGACGTGATTCACAAGATTGCAGCAGCCGCGCTCACCGAGGGCACCGTCGATCGCCCCCTCGACCCCATACGAATCGAGTCCTTGAGCTTCGAACGACGATGACGATCGACTTGCATCGAGCCCTAGTGCGGGTTACTGATCGTGTCAGTCCATTCAAGTTTGGGTGTTCCTAGCTGTCCGACGAGCTCTTCGGCTCCCGAGAGTCGCTTGTCGGACTCTTCATTGGTCGGTTACGAACCAGCGTCGGCCGCTCTGCCGCCTCTATCCCTTCGTGGTTCGCGGTGGACGCGAGAGATAGCCTGAGGAGTCCTCGTTCATGTGGACTCACGATGGTTTTGCGGATGAGTACCGTTCCCAGACACCGCTCTCGAGTTCGCTCCTTTCTTGAAGCGTTGGAGGATGCCCATGCAACCCAATCTCAAAGTTCTTGGTCAAAAAGTACGCGACGCCCGCCACAACATGGGCCTCACTCAGCAGCAGCTTTCCGAGCGAGTGGACTGCTCGCCAGAGTGGATCTCCAAGATCGAGCGAGGCCGTGCCAGCCCATCCCTGAGCTGCATCAACACCATCGGCCATATTCTGGGCGTCGACCTGACGGTCCTTTTGTCGGCCGAAAGAGCGCAGAGCGAGGTGGACGTCGAGGGGAGGGTCGAGTACGCGACCAGTCTGGTCAGGGCGCTGAACGACGACTACCAAGGCACCGCGATCTACCTCATCGAAGCCCTATTGAGACGCCAACGTGAGCTCGAGTTCAGGTCCGAAATCGCCGAGGTCTCTTGAGCTGGATGGAGCTCAGTTCAGCTTCTTGAGGAAGCCCTCGAGCGGCTTGACCGTCCAACGTTGACCTTCGAACGCTTTCATCATCGAGATGATGTTGAGCACTAGAAAAGCCACGCCAACAAATCCCCAAAGGATATAGAAAAGCGCCTTACCTGCGTCCCAGAAGAGCCCGAACAGGTTGGCGATCCCGAGGAGGACGACCGACAGGAAGAACCAGACCAGCGCCAACACGATGCCGTGTTTGGCGTGCCACTTCGCAAACTCGTCCTCGCGCTCGACGACCAAGGGAATCGCGGGCAGGAAAACGCAACATGCGACGATCCACGTGTAGCTTAGGATGAGCCAAACGGTCCGGTTCGGACTTTGTTGGGGGTCAGCAGATTGCTCCATGTCCGCAGGGTCCTTCGTTCATGGGTGATTGGGAACCGCGCGAAGTGTATGGCTTGCGATTCGAAAGTGTCAACCCGTGCATGGCTCCCTACATGTGCTCCCTATGACTCTGGCGAGGGTTCGCCTTGCGCCTGCAGGTGGTCGCCCCCCACGAAGTCCGCTATTTTCGCGTCGATGGTCGAAATGCGAGGGAGGTGAGGGTGGACGCGAAAGACTACAACGGCTGGGCCAAACGCTTTCTCTGGCCCTTCAACCTTCCTGCGGAGTGTCCTGTTCACGAGCTGGATCCGGGCAGCGAAGCCTGTGTCGAATGGATCTCTGAGTTCCAGCGCCAGCATGGACTTCTCGTCGATGGGCGCTTGGGCCCGTCGACGCTCTACGCCTGCGTCGCGGTCTATCATGAAGGCGCTGGCGGCGTCGGTGGCCTCCTCATCGGCGGCGAGACCGTCGACATCGGCGTCCCCGTCGCACGGATGCGGTCTTTGATGGCTGAACATCAAACCCTATCCAAAGCTCCTGACCTCTGTGTCCTGCTCTCGACCAGCGAGATGGAAAGGGCAACCCGGAGTCGAAGGCTGAGGGAGAAGCCCCTGAGATCCCATTTCGCCATCGATGGGTCGCGTGGAGTCAACGGCAAGAGCCTGATCATCCAGTGGGCTGACCCGCTCTGCATCGTGGATTTCGTCCCCGTGCTGGAGCCCTCGGACTATCCCGCTAACCGTCAGGCCGTCGGGATCGAGCTCGAAAACCCTCTCACCGCTCATCATCGAGACAGTGACGCCAGACGCTGGCAGAGGAAGCGCAACAACGTCTCCGCCGATATCAACGGGCGAGTTTCTGCCCAACTCGAGTATCATCCCGAGCAGCTGCAGAGCCTGATTCTCCTGATGGACGTGCTCGAAAGTCGCCTTGGATTGCCTCGACAGTTCCCGATTCGCAACGGCAAATACGACACTTATCTGAGCTCGAACTGGCAGGACCACAAAGGCTACCTCGCTCGCTTCAACTTCGAACAGCGACTCAACGAGCCCGGCGCTGGACTCGTACAGCAGCTGCCAACGCTGTTCGGCCCGCTTGCGACTGATGAACCCACCGCCGTGAAGCCCTCCTCGACCAAGATTCGTCCCGCCGCCGCCGAACCGCCCCCCCCCCTCGACGTCGTCACGAACGACGAGCGTCGGTCGCTCAAGAAGGCCTGGGACGCGCCGGTCTCCTCTGCGGTTGCCCCTCCCGTGGTCGACCGCGAGAGCTTCTCGCTGTCTCGTTCGTTGAAGAGCCGCCGAGGCAGGCGACAGAGCGGACTCACACGGGCTGAAAGCCTGCGCGCACGCCTTCTCGACAAACCCTCTCAAGAATAGAGCGAGCCTCTGGCTCCCTACCACCAGATTATAGGCGTGGCCTTGGGGGCTTGTTTGTCAGGGACACGGATTCTCGACCCCAGGGCTCGGCTCTGAGTCGACGGCGTCACCCACCTCCACCCGGACCGCCCCGTCGGGACAACGTGCCAGCGATCGTCCGTCCCCGACGTCAGCCGAGATCTGGTCCGCGAGAAGCCCCATCGCAGCGGGATCCGCGGGGGTTCCCCAGGCGATGACGTCAAAGACCTCGCCTGAGCATCCCACCAAACGAAACGCTCCGCTGTCGTTGCTGGCGTCCACGGTCTCGAGAACGAGGTCGTTGCTGAGGCTCGAGTCTTCGGCAATCAAGAAGACCCCTTCAGCGTCGAGCGTTCGGCCCACATCGGTGAGGACATTCCAAAGCCCAACTTCCTCATCCCAGCTCTCGAGCCAGACTCCCTCCAACGAGAGCTTGGGCACGCCTCGAAGCTCGACGAACGCCGTGGAGCCCTCGTCAGCCCCTGGTGGATCGTAGAGCACCTCTCCGAGCCACACCTCTCCAGCCACGGCGAGCGTCTCGCAGGGTGTGCACGCCGGCGAATCCGAGATGCGCTCGTTCGCCGCACCAGGCGACGCCGCATCCACGACAAAGTCAGAGGCATTGTCACCGCTATCTATGACGTCGAGAGCACCAGGACAGCGAGCCAACGCGAGATCAGCTCCGCTCCCCGCGACTGGGGACCCCTCCCCCCTGAAAGTCTCCTCTGGCCCGAAAGTGCCGTAGCCAACCGAATCTTGCCTTCGTCCGTGGCAATCGAAGAGTTGGATGTTTCCGTTGGGCGCCGGAAAGCCTTCGACGCCCAGCAGCTGGTCTGCCGTGCTCTCGAGGGAGTCGCCAAAGGCCCCCACGAACAATCCAGAGGAGTCGAGTTCCCCACTGAGAACCACCTCAAATCGTCGAATCGAGTCACCTGACGTCGCCAGCAGACGATATCCGTCCAGCGCCTCGCCGGGTTGTCCCAAGAGCTCGACGAAGTCGGGGCGCGAAGCACCCGCATAGCGAAACTCGTTGATCACTACAGGCCCTGCGGAACAGACCGGGCTGCTCGTTGTTTCCCCTCCGCTGCCATCCAACACAAGAGTGTCGGTAACCCGGACACAGGCATCGTTCACGCAGATCTCGTCGGGCTGACAGCGACAGAGGTTCACCGAGTCAATGGTCACGTCCGAGCCACACCCGGGTCCAAAGACCAAAGAGAGAAGAAGCGCCCAGAGAATTCTTCGGAAACTGTTCATAGGCTCGTTCTTAGTCGTGTTGAAACGCACAGAGACAGAGGTCAGGTCGCAAACCTGATGTCCATTTTGACGATCGACATCTCGAGTCGCGGAATGTCCTCGTCCTCGCTGGGTGAGCCAAAGAAAACAGGGTGAACTGGAGTCCACCCTGTTCGAGATTCGCAAGCCGTGGGGTTATTGGCATCCTGTTGAGAACAAGGCGCCATTGACGCATGTCCCCGGGGACTGTTTGCGGGGATCCGCCACGACGTCAGTGATCAGAGAGGTGAACGGCACAAACGCCGTCCCAGTGAGGTCGGGGCTTCGCTGCAAAGATTGGTCTGAGGCGTCCGCATTCGAAGCCCACGTCGCGGTCCCGAGGGTGAAGGCCACCCCCTGTGCGTCGAAGATCGCGACGGTGCTGCCGCCGTTGACGAGCCCGAGGGAGTCGACGACCACCAGCGCGTCGGCGAACTCAGGGCAACTCGGTGTTCCGCCACCAAAGAAAACCAAGGCTTGTTTCGGCCCAAGACACTGATCGGTGGTGAACGTGTACTTGCTTGCCCCCGCGACACCCAGCCGCACGCCTTTGAGGTTGACGTCCGACATCCCGACGTTGACGACCTCGACGAATTCGTCCTTGGTCGACTCTTGCACGCCGTCGCAGTTGGCGTCGCCTCCGGCCTGTCCAGGTGTGGTGTTGCTGGCCATCGGATCGAAAAGGACTTCATTGAGCACGAGGTCGTCGAGGGAGGGCGGATCGCAGGGTGGAGGGACGTCCACAGGCACATCGGTCACATCGGTCGCATCGGCGACATCTGAGCTTACGTCGTCCCCGTCCACCGGGCTTGCGGGCATGCAGCCCTTGATGAGCTCCTCGCCGTTGATGCATTTGCCGGGGGAGGACCGAGTGGTTGAGACCTCGACGTGTTTCAGAAAGTCCCCAGTAAAGTCTGGGGCTCGCGTCCATGAGCTGTTTCCACTGCTCAAGGAAGGGACATTGACCACATCGAGCTGCGTGCCTGACAGGACCAAGCTGACCTGCGTACCGCTGTTGCTCAGAGAGAGTGACTTGGAGGAGACCAACGCTTGAGTGCCACCAAGGACGGTGCAGGCTGCTGTCCCACCAGAGTACAAAACCAACCCACGGGAAGGCTCCAAACACCCACTCAGCGTGTGCTTGGTCGTCCCATTGACCTGAACCTCGATTCCATCCAGGGACAAGACTCCGCTCGAGTTGTTGACGATCTCGATGAATTCATCCTGGAGATTGCTGGCGAGCCCATCGCAATTGGAATCGTCTGCGCCATTGAGCGGCGACGTGTGCACCTCATTGATGCGCAGTTCAGACTCCGTCACAGGCGGGACGCCCTGACAGTTCATGGCATCGACTCCATCAGGCAAATCGCCTGCTGCAGTGCCGTCAAATGCGGGGCGTTCTTCGCACTTGTTGAACACGCAGCGCATATTTATCGGACACTCCTCGTCCTCCGTGCACTGTCGTTGCGTGTCATCGCAACTCGTGAGCAACGTCGGCGTTGCGAGGAGGGCGAGAAGGAGCGAAAGGACGAGGGGGGATACCCTGTGCGCTTTGGTTTTGCCGTACTCTGTCATTTGGGTCTCCTCGAGCCCTGATTGCTTATGTCTTTCGCGAAACAAGTGTCGGCTTTGGTCGCGCCAACTTGCTCATCGGGTCACGAACAAAGGAGGTCTCAATCCTCATGTTCGAGCCCAAACTGCGGGGCAGTGTAGCGGTGGGCACAACCCGGATCAATCTCCCCCTGAGAGGGAGCCGAGAACACCCCGAGGCCCCAACTCCCTTCAAGAGGCCTTCTTGGTGTAGATAACTTCGGGCTTCTCCTCGCCACGCACGGCGCCACGGCTGATCACGACCTCACGGACGTTATCCAGTGAAGGCAGCTCGTACATGATGTCGAGCATCACTTCTTCAATAATTGCCCGGAGTCCCCGCGCGCCACTCTTACGCTCAATGGCCTTTTGCACGATCGCGAGCATTGCGCCCTCGGTGATCGTGAGCTTCACGTTCTCGAGGTCGAAGAGCTTCTTGTACTGCTTCACGAGGCTGTTCTTGGGTTGCCAGAGAATCTGTACCAGAGCCGTCTCGTCGAGCTCGTCAAGAGCGACGACGACGGGCAGACGCCCGACGAACTCAGGGATGAGACCATATTTCGTCAGATCTTCGGTCTCTACCTGGTGAGTCAACGTGTTGAGTTTCTCGGGCTTCTTGGAGACGTCGGCGTTGAAGCCAATAGCGCTCTCGCCGAGTCGCCGTTGGATGATCTCCGTCAGTCCTGAAAATGAACCGCAGCAGATGAAGAGGATGTTCGTAGTGTCGACCTGGATGAACTCCTGTTGGGGGCGATTCCGGCTCCCTTCAGGGGGGATCATCACTTTTTCGGACTCGATCATCTTGAGCAGCGCCTGTTGGACTCCCTCGCCACCAACATCACGAGTCGAACTGGTGGCGTTGCCTTTTCGCGCGAGCTTGTCGATCTCATCGATGCACACGATGCCGCGAGCAGCCTTGTTTACATCCCGGCCGGCAGCAATCCACAGGTTTTTGATGACGTTCTCGACATCCTCCCCTACGTATCCAGCCTCCGTCAGGCTGGTCGCGTCAGCCATGGTAAAGGGGACGTCAAGGAGCTTTGCCAGGGTCTGAGCGAGCAGGGTCTTGCCGCTCCCGGTTGGGCCGATCATGAGGATGTTCCCCTTGCTCAGCTCGACTTCGTCCTCGGTCTCGTCTTGGCAATTGATGCGCTTGTAATGGTTGTAGACCGCAACGGAGATGACCTTCTTGGCTCGTTCTTGCCCGACGACGTGTTGGTCGAGATGGGCTTTGATGGTCTTGGGCCGCATCTCTCGCGCGGACAACTCGCTGGTGCCATCCCGCTGAAGATCCTCGGCAATGATCTCGTTGCAGAGCGTGACGCACTCATCGCAAATGTGGACCTTCGGTCCCGCAATGAGCTTTCTGACGTCTGAAGAGTCCTTACCGCAGAACGAGCAGCGGACCTTTTCGGTTGGCCTCGGCATCTAAATCCAGACTTTCGCTATCGAAGGTTTATGCCCAGTGGACTGGCCTACAGGAGCGTTAGCCACTGAAGGCGCCACCAAATTCCAACGCATCACTGAACGCTCGAATTGGCGACGGACGGTTCATCAATAGTGCCCGTCCATCCCCAATGTCAATGACCGTTCAATGTCCAGCTTCCTCGATTCGCCCGATGGGATCAACGTCATTCTGGCGTCCCCATTGGGCTCCAGCTTGCCAACTATGGGGTCACGACGCTCGTCAGAACCTGCCCAAAAGGCGCAACGAGCAGCGCCCGCCCACTGTCGATCGACAGCCCTCCGACGAGGTTCCCACGCAAGTCAATGAGGGTCTCCCCGACCGTCGTCCCGAGATCGGGGCTGAAGACGATGATGCCATTCGGAGCGGCTGCGATCACATTCTGGCCATCGACCTGCACCATTGTCAGATTCGCGGTGGAGCCCGTCTCGATCTTGGTCCACGTCGTCCCGCCGTCTTCGCTCTTGTACATGGCTCCAGCGTCCCCAACAGCGATGCCAACGCTCCCATCCCAGTCCCAAGCCTTGAGGCTCGCGATCGGGGTTTCGAGGGTACCATTGAACACGGGTGTATCGGGCGTCAGTCCATCGGTCCAGGTCGCGCCGTCGTCCGTGGACTGGTAGATCAAACTGCCAGCCCCGGCGCCATCCGTTAGGATGAGCACGTTCGTCCCGTCGTATTCGAGTTCGCGAATGCTGTGATTGGTCCCAAGAGGCAGCAGAACGGTTGCCCAGGTCCCCCCACTTTTCCACGAGCCTGTGGTGTCGGCATCCCCCCTGACGACCTCGCCATTGTTCGTCCCCATCATCGCCTCTACACCGGCCAGGACTACTGTGGTGCCCTCTCCAGTCTTGCCGGTGATGTTACACATGGAGCCAGAAGCGCAGTTGATCGGCACGCTGTACATGGTGCCATCGGTGCCAATGGTCAAGACAATGACCGACACCGAGATCGCGTTCGAACCGACCACCAACGCGGTGGGCTCGACGCCGGCCTCGAACGCCGTGTCGTTGTAGGTGTCCAGAAGACCAATGTTGCCAGGCTGCCAGGAGAGGCCGGCGTCCGAGGTCCGCAAAATCTCTTCGGTCTCACCAGCTATGATCCCCACGTCGCCCGAGAGTGCGGGACGGTGCAGCTTCACATTGCGCGTGGTGGCTGTGGTGTCGGCGAGATTCCAAGTAACTCCGTCGTCCGCAGACCGCAGCAGAAACTCTTCCGGCCCGCCCCCGCTCAGGAGCAAGTCCCCTTGCTCGTAGAGCCAAGTCAGCTCATTGCGAGCATAGGTCAAACCCCTCTTTGTGTAGGTCTGCGGGGTCCCATCGACGGTCTGCATGACGCGCCCAAATCCAGCATTGCTCCCATAGAGCAATGCTTCGCTGCCGATCAAATGCACTCCCACCAGCGAGTCGCCTTCGATGATGCTCACGGGATCAGCGGCAGTCCCAACGCTTCGTCGGAAGACGAATTGAGAACCGGAAAGCAGGACGATCGAGTCGCCGCTCACTGAGATGCTGGTCCAGTCCAGAGCCGGAACGTCTGCGACGGGTGTCCAAGAGAGCCCCTCGTTCTCCGTGTAGGCCAAAAACCCTGTACCTCCGGCGTAAATTCGGGCGCCATCGGCAACGAGGAAGCGGACCGTGCCGTTCGCTGGCTTGGTGGGCGTGGTGATCAAGTCGCCCGCGTTGTCGGATCGCAAGATGTTTCCACTCCCAGAGTCCGGACCCGCCATGAGGATGAACTGCCCTTCGACCAACACGGTCTCGAGAAGTGCGCCGTTGACCGACGACGAGAGGTCAGTCCAGATCGCTCCAGCGTCGGTGCTGCGGAGGAACACACCGTGTCCAACCATGACGAAGAGGTCCCCGTCCCCAGCGGCCGCAAGCGGCGTCCCCACACCCAGCGGGAGAAGGACGAGCTGCCAAGTCAAACCTTTGTCGGTGGAGCGAACGACGCTGCCCGTCTCATCGATGGCGACCACCACATTGCTGCCGTTGTTGCTGACGTGAATGACCTTGCCCGTGAGCGGCGTGGGAATGGGGTACCAAGTGCTGCCGTCATCCTCACTCCGATACACGAGACCGCCGCTGGAACCGAGGTAGCCGATCCCGTTGGCGGCGAAGTTGGCGGTCGTGAAGGGGTAATAAGAATCCGTCCAACACTCACCGAGGGCACAGACCTTCTCGCAGCCATCCGCCCACTGCCCATTGGCGTCACGCCGACCTGGCTGACAAGCGACGATGGCACAGTAGCTCCCACCGCAATGCGACACCTCCACACCGGCGAGAGCTGTGCAGTCGATGCCGCATGTCGCGCCACAGATGCCATCGTCGTAGGGCTGCTCACAGCCGTCCGCAGGGTCCCCGTCACAATCCAACCAGCCCCAGTCACACACACTTATGGCACAGGTTTGACCCGTACATTGGGCCGATGAGACGTTGGAGAGACTGGTGCAGTCCAAGCACGCCCCCGCTACTCCACAGACTGTGGGTCCGGACGCCGCTTCGCAGCCGTTCTGCAAGTTCCCATCGCAGTCGATGCGCCCTGAGTTGCAATCCAGCACGCAAGCGCTCGCTGAACAGGCGCCTCCAAGCGAATTCGGTCGGTCCAAACAGCTCGTGCACTCTGGACCGCAAGCATCGTCGGACTCTGGGTTCTCGCAACCGTCGGAGATCTCGCCGTTGCAGTTCGCGAATCCGTCGGAACATGCGCTGATTCCACACCCCCCCGCCACACAGGTGGCGTCGCCCACATGGCTCAGCGCGGTGCAGTCGGTGCAGGCCGCACCGCACGCCGCGGGATCGGAGTCCCCGCATTGGCTGGTCTCGGTTTCCTGAACATCCTCGGGTGTGTCCACTGTGACGTCTTCCACGACATCGGGGAGGCCAGTGCTCTGATCGAGACCCTCGATGGCCGCCGGGTCCTCCCCCAAGATGCAGCCCGAAAGCAGCGCCGAAGCAAACAGCAAAGCCGCGAGAGCTCGCGTGATTGAACGAATATCTCTGCTCCCCATGCCATCCTCCTAGTGAACCCAGAACGCGATCGCGCGTAGGCACGCTGCTGGCTCGCTTCGAGACCGCTCGGCGCCGAGTAGCGCGCGAAATCCGATTGGCGAAGTATAGAGCGCCCCTGCGAAGCGGGTCAATGGCGCTCCCAGCCCCATTCCTCGCGTGCAGGCCCTAGATCGGGTTCGAAACCTCGAAAAAGCGCACCTCGAGACCGTACTCTGCTGCGATGTGTTCGCCCAGCGCTCGCACACCGAAGACCTCGGTCCGATGATGACCGGCAGCCACGAAGTGCACCCCGAGTTCTTGGGAGACGGCCATCGAATCCTCTTGTGCCTCCCCCGTTAGGTAGAGATCCAGCCGCGCCTTGTGGGCTTCCTCCACCATTCGCGCGGCACCTCCGCTGACGATCCCGACCGTCTCGACCAGCTTCGGGCCGTGGAGAAAAGCGGCCGTGAGCCCACCGCATAGGGTGAGAATCATCGAGCGCACCTCCTCGGCGGGCAGAGCCCTCGGCATTCTGCCCCAACAGCCCACAGGTACGCCGTTGACTGGGGCAAAGGGTTGCACGTCCTGCAGCTCCATCGCCCTGGCCAAACACGCGTTGTTGCCGACCTTTGGGTGTGCATCCAAGGGTAGGTGATAGGCCGCGACGTTCAACTCCGCCGCCAGAATCGACGCCATCCGTGCACGCCGATAGCCGAGTAGGCTCTGAGGAGATTGCGTCCAGAAAAAGCCGTGATGGACCAACAGAAGGTCCGCCTCCCACTCGATGGCGCGCTCGATGACATCTTGGGTGATGCTGACCGCCGCAGCGACACGCTCAACGCTCTGCTTCCCTTCGATCTGCAAGCCGTTGACGCAGTAGTCCTTGAACGTGTCTACGGCGAGGGTGTCGTTCAGAGCCTCTATGAGAATGTCTCGACGCATCGATGTCCTTGTCAGCGCGATACTCGACCGCTGAGCTCACGTACACGTCGTGCAGCGCTCTCGAGGAAGACCCAGAGCAGTTTGTTCGCCAGCACGGGATCTTGCTGGGTCAGCTTGTAGAAGTCCCCTTGGTCAATCCGGAGCAGAGTGACATTCTCTCTAGCAAACGCCGAGGCTGAGCGCGGCGACTTGTCGACCAAGGCTAGCTCGCCAAAGTGCCCCCCCTCTGGGATGACCGTCAGCTCGACACCCTTGAGTGAGACGGTCACTGCGCCCTCGGCTACGACGTAGAGGCAGTTGCCGGCTGTCCCTTCGGCGATAATGCAGGCGCCAGCCTGGTGAGACTCTTCGTACACGATGCGCAGAACTCGGGTGAGTTCTTGGTCGTTGAGGAGCCGGAACAGCTCGATGTTCGAGAACAGCGTCAGTCTTGCGGTGAAATCGATGGAGTGAGTGTCCGACTCGGGGCTCTCGTCTATGGAGATCGCCACGGCCGTCGCGTTGTCTGGAGCGCCGCGCTCCTTCGCCAGCTCGACCAACTTGTCGACTAGGTGGGCGGGCCCGTCGTAGTGGCCGATGCTGAGCATCTCCACGGGCTTGATCAGGTCGCTGACCCCATCCGAGCACAACAGGTAGATGTCGTTGGGGAGCAGATCGACGAACAACGTGTCCGTTTGCACCGTAGGCTCAGAGCCAATCGAACGGCTGATGATGTGCTTGTAGGGGAACTTGTCGTAGTCCTCGGGCTTTAGTTTGCCTGCGTTCACCAGCCGCTGAAAGAAGCTGTGGTCTTCTGTCAGCTGGTAGATCTTGTCACGGCGGATCAAATAGATCCGTGAGTCTCCGACGTGACCGATAAACCCGGACGAGTCGAGAAAGGCGAGCATGACGCCTGTGGTGGCCATGCCCGTGAGCTCAGGTTCGTGCTGGGTCGTCCCGAAGATCTCGTTGCTGCACTGGTCGAAGATCCGCGCGATCTGTTGCAGGATCTGGGTCCGCAGGTCTTTGTCTTTGGCCGATCGATAGTCGGCGAAGGTCTGAGCGAGGCGTGCCCCTTCATGGGAGATGATTCTCGCCGCGGTCGCGCTGGCGCGATCCCCGCCTGCCTTCCCGCCACAGCCGTCGCAGACCGCAAACACGCCGTTGTCTTGCAGAACGACGAAGGAGTCCTCATTTCGCTCTCGAACACACCCGACGTCTGTTCGATGCCAACTTCGGAAGTGCATGTCTTCTCCCCAATCGAGTTCGGTGGGCGCCTCAGTCTGAATCCGATTCCGTTTGGTGAGCCACCAAGGGGTCAACACGACCCGCCCGACCTGCACCCAAAGGACGGAAGATCATGATGGGTCGGCTCACGTTCTTCAACGTTCTACGCCCGACCCGTTCCAACTCCAGATGCTCTCGAACCCGCTCCGCTGTTGACTCACTCAGGAGTATATCCCCTTCTTTGGCGAGTCCAGCGACTCGTGCGGCTATGTTAGTCGTTGGCCCCGTGGCGGTGTACGTATACCGCTCTCCCGTTAGCCCCACGAAGCGATTGAGACCGACGAAGGCTTTGCCACTGTTGATGCCGATATTGACCGACACCGGCTGCTCGCCTTCCTCCAGCTCGGCGTTGATATTGGCTCCTCCTTCCAGGATCTCCAGCGCTGCTTCGACCGCATCGAGCGCATGCCCCACCGGGGCGTTCTCTTGGAAAATCACCATGAGCCCGTCGCCGGCGGTCTCGTTGACCTGCCCTCGATGGCGGTGAATCACTTCGAGGAAGCGCGAGAAATAACGTTCGAGGATTCTCCCCAGAGACTCCCCTTCGACGATCTCGCTCATTCGCGTATAGCCACCAAGATCCAGGAACATGACGCTGACGTCGCACTCTTTGCGCTGCAGACTGCTGGCGTCAGGGTTGCGTTCGAGCTCCCTGCGGACGTTCTCTGGCACGAACTTGGCGAACATGTCGGTCACCTCCATCAACTCCTTCTGGAGGAGGACGGTCTGGCTAAACGCCACGGTTCGTCGGCGGTAGAGGTAGAACGTGTAGAGGAGGAGGAATCCCAAAAGGACGCTCACGCCGATCACCGCGAACATGACCGAGTCCGACTTCTTCAGGAGATCGGCGTAGACCATGTCGATGGCCAAAACGCCCTTAACCTCTCCCTCCGCATCGTAGACCGGCGCGTAACCCGTAACCAGCACACCCCATGGAGGATCCGGCTCGGGGATCATCCGGGCTGAACTGTGCTCGAGACCAAGGAGCATGACCTCGTGAAACTGGCGCGCATGATAGGGATCGCCAGGCAGAGTAGCGACCTCGTCGCTGTCCAGCACTCCGTTCCCGTCGCGGTCGAGGCTGAAGGGCTCTGCGTCGACAAGGTACTCCCAGAGGTCTCCAGGTCCTACGTAGCGCATCGTGTAGACCCAAGTGAAACCCGGGGAGGTCGAGCGGATGCGGGACAACGTCGATTGGATACGGTGAAATTCGGGCTTGCTCATGTCGGAGCGGTCGGTGATGGCCTCCAGGTCCTCCCCTCGAACCTGGCTTGCTCCCAGCAACGCAGCGGTCCGCAGCTGCTGATCGGCCTCGCGGATCAGCACATCGTTGGTCAGGGTGATGATCCAGACGTCGAGAGCACCCAAGACCACCGCGATCACCACACCGGCAAGAACAACAGGCAGCCATCGGCGTGTCGAATGCCTCGAGACCGTGGACCTTGCCGTTTCCGCTTCGTTCGGCATCAAGCGTCAGGAGAACTTGAGTTGATCGACCAAACTCTTCAACGACTCGTAGTAGGTATCTCGCTTGGCGTCTTCGAAGTAGCCAATGACCAAGAACGCTGAGTCGTCTTTGGTGAAACTGAAGACAACGACACGCAGCTTGAGGCCCGTGTGTTCGAAACTGTACTCGGTCTGCTTGCCGTCAATCGCCCCGATCTTGGTGTCGGTGGCCGCCGAATACTCGACGAAATCCGCGCCGAGAAGTGATTGGTGAAAGGTGTCGAAAAACACCTGCGTCATGTCGCTGTTGATCAGCTTCGTCCCGATCACCTCGAGCTGGCTGCCGCTCTCGGCGTGCCGGTAGCTCGCGATGGACTTGTCGTTGCCGGGCAGCTTCACCAGCTCCCACCCTTCAGGCGGGGAGACAGTGACACCCAAGAGGTCGTTGACAACGGGTTGTCCGTCGTTCTGGGCGATCAACTGGGTCGAAGTGAAGACCAGTGACAACACGACAGCCAACATCAGCCCACTACGTTTCGTCGCAATTGGCTTCATCAAAGGGCCTCCTCTTCCTGCTGCATCAAGTGATATCGCTCATCTGCAAAACCTGCGTAGGAACTCCCACTGCTGGATAGCATCGTTGCTCGACCATCGCAAGACACGCCAATCGGCGGCGGCACTCTTGTACAACATCGAGACCCACCCCCGGCGGCCACCAACCTCCATGATCATCTGGGACCACGTCGCTTCTTCCTCGTATCCCGGGATTGGAATGCCTCGAGGGCCTCGATGAGTGTGTCGTGCTCAACGGCCATGGGCCGCAGACGCTCGGCGCGGGGCGCGCGATCCGATTCGATGTCAGAGCGGAACTCTACGGGTTCAGACTCCCTTGTACACCAGCGGTAGATCTTCAGCTCGTCCTCGTCCCAACGGTAGAGTCCATAGGTGAGCGGTGACCGACAGTGGGGATCGTGCCGCTCACGACGTTCGGGAGATATCCAAGCTCCAGTGTTCACATAGAAGCGCGGCGGATCTCGCTTGAGTTGATGAAACTCTGGGTAGTGTGAGTGCCCCATCACCACATAACGAACATCGATCAGGCGGTGGATTTGTTCGGCGGCTTGAAGGAGTTTTGGTGATACTGAAGTCGACAGTCGCCCTTCCGAGAACGACGCCACCAGTGCCGTGGTGCCGAACCACGCAAAGATCGTGAGAAAACCTATGGCGAGGAGCATCAGCAGCCGAACACCACTGCTGAAAAGTCCGGACCCAAAGCCACTCAAGACATCGGCGAAGACCCCCACCGCGAGGATCCACAGCACTACCGAACCGATCGCCAAACCCAGCAGGTATTTGTCGAGCGCCGTCACTTGAATCGTTCGCCAAAGAGACTGCTCGATCGGCAATCGCCGGCTTCGACTGACCTCCTGCAGCGCTTTTACGGGAATCTTGTAGTGGACGGCCTCAACTTCGAGGAGTCGATCGTGCTCGTCCGTCAGCGCCTGCGACGGAGCATTTTGCTGAACGTCCCGCGTATAGTTCCAAACTCGGCTGAACAACGATCCATAGAGGAACACGACCTTCGCGACGTTCCGCGCCCCCTGGTCGCGCAGCCAATGCACGTAATCGAGCAGGGTCCAGTTGTCCTTGTCGTGGCTTTGAAAGCCTGTGTATTGATTCACGAAGTAACGGATGATGAGGTGCGACAACGGCATCGCGATCTGGCTCTCTCGCTCCACCATCAGCGGCCTCAGACGACGGTCAAAGCTCGAAAAGTCGTCGTACTGGTTCCCGTGCTCGATGTAGAGCCGACCAGGGATGTGCAAAAACCATTGATGAAAAGTGACTCGATTGACGAAGTCCTCTTCGTTCACGCCTTCGACGCGCTCGCCGCCGAAGTACGACTCCGTCAACAGCTCGACAAAACGCCCCTGCACCGAGGGCCAGAAGAACTCGACGTCGTGGTTCCCATACAGCATTTCGAGGCGATTCCCCTTCGCCACGAAATCTGCGAGGAACGTAAAGAGCCGCTTATGACGCTCCGCGATGTGTTCCAGCTTCCAAACACACTTTGCGGCACTGTTGTCCAAACCGAATCTGAGCTCGTCGTCGGAGTACTCGAACTCTGGATTGGACGCGATCTCCTTGCGGGAGGGCATGAAGGTCACGGCGAGGAAATCGATGAAGTCCCCGTTGATCACGAGCCGCCAGGGCCGATCGGCGACGCGGTGATTGCCGTGGTACTCGAGGAATGCACACAACTCGCGATCCAACGAGTCCGCCCGTTTGACGTATTCGATCCGGTCGAAGTTCTTGGAGTGCTCACCGACGTGATGGTCACTGCAAATCAGCACAGACCAGGGCTCTGCTGAGCCAGTCTGCACCTCGCCTGCACTCTGCTTACTCTTCCGAATTTCTCGCAGGGTCTTGACCATCCGTGTCCATCTTCGTCCCAACCATCAGGGATGGGGAACTTCAATCGATGCCGAGCTGATCGCGGGTGAAGAACGCGTCCTCGCGGCCATCGTAACGAGCCCGCTGAGGCAACTCGAACAAAGCGAGAACCGCCTCGTATCCGTCCTCTTCGCCGAACAGTCTGGACAAACGACGGCTGACGCCGACCAAGGATGGGAAGTCGGCCGCATACGGCGTCTCGATGAACCCGAGCCTGAAGGCCTTCTCGCGTACGGCTGGTAAGGGCACGACCGACACCTCTTTCAGGTCCTCATTCGGCCAGACGCCCATCGCATGCAGCTCCCGTGCGATCCAGATCACTTCGTAGGTGAGGTTGAAGGCGCCCAGATGTTGCCAAAGCTGCCCGATGACAACGTCCGCGCTCTGCTGTGCAAAAGCCTGTACTCCCTCGTCTTTGAGCTCCTTAATCGCGCGCCGGAAAAGGAGGAAGTAGTGGAGGTTTCCGAACACCTCCGGGCGACCACCAAGTCCTCCCTTGAACAGCGCCTCCAAGACCGAATCGATGCTCTTGCGGCTCTTGAACGCGTTGACAAAGAATCCCATCTGGTCGAGCAAGCCAAAAGCTTCGCCGCCACGGGCGACGTTTAGCCTTCCTTGATGGCGAAACAGGGAGACGGCGAGACAGGACAGCCTGAAGAGCTCGAAGCTGGGATCTTCCGCATACTTTTCGGCGGTAAATCCGTAGCTCGCGGCGCTCAGCCGGCGCCCACCGGGACGTCCTCGCCAAAATGCCCTCAGCGCCGCTAGATTCTGCGCCACCAACTCCTCGTCCGGACGGAGCTGTGCGAGCCGAGATGCGAGGGCGGGGGCGGGCTCACCAAAGGGATCCACGTCCTCTTCCTCGTCCGCTTCCTGGAAGACCTCGCTGATGAGACGCAACGGGAGGTCGTCGCTTCCTGGCGCAATGGGCTGAACCAGAACCTGAACGGTCTCCACCCCCGGCTCGATCACCACACGAGGCTCGGCGAAGGAAGCGTGCGCGTGGGCTCTTGGCGCAGCCTGGGCCGCACCAGCTACGGGGGATGGCGCTGACTGCATCTCAACGGGGGCCTCGACCGCGCGAGGCGTCACGCCGGGGGCAATGAATTCGGGCTCAATAGAGTCCTCGCCGAACTCTGGCTCCTCGACAGGCTGCGGAGCCTTGGCCGACTCCTCGTCCTCCCCTTTATCCTCGTCGTCTGCGTCGTCGCCGCCGTCCTCGTCTTCCAAGATCTCATCGACATCAATGGTCTTGATGTAGTTCATGGCCTCTTCGCCCAGGGCACTTAGGCCCCAGCGAATCCCGATCATCTTGATGTGCTCGCTGGCTTGCAGCCAAGCCATCCAGGCACGGAAGTTCACAAGGGTGATGTACTCGCCTGGGTAGACGTAGCTGGTGATGAACCGATAGAGCTCGTTCGTCGAGTAGAGGCGCTCCGCCAAGCCATCAATCACGTACTTGACCAAGATCTCGTTCATCTTGGCCAGGTGCCCAAAGAGGAGGCGATGGCGCTCCTCGGGCGTGCCGCATTCGTAAAGCCTCGTCATGAATTTTCCGAGGACGATGGACTTACCCTTGGTTGCCGTAATTCCGAGGAATTGCAGCATGTCACTCAAGCTATCCTTGTCGAAGAGGTCGTGCTCTCGAAGGTAGCGTTTGAAATCTTTGAAGTCGGGGTCGTGTCCGCTCACGTATTGGTGGATCGAGACGAGTTTCGGAATGAAATCCGCAGGTTTGCTGCTCGGCATTTGGACGAAATTGACGATCTGCATGGCGGCCTTTCGCTCCTCGAAGAAAATGAACTTTTGAGGGCCGAATCGAGTCAGGATTTCGAACCCACGTCAAGCGTCGAAACCGATGACGAGACTTCGGTGGTGCTGTGACTCCACACATACCCCGCTACTAAAAAAGGCGCACCCAGTTCTGGGTGCGCCTTTGTTGTTTCGAATCGAACTTGGCTACTTCGCGGCGGCCAGGGCGGCGTCGATCTCGGCCTTGAAGGCCTCGAATGGCTGCGCACCAACGAACTTCTTGCCGTTGATCAGGAAACTCGGAGTTCCAGAGATCCCAGCGCCTTTGGCCTGAGCGCCGTCGCTCTGGATCGTGGCTTTGAACTTTCCGCTGTCGAGAGCGGCGCGGAACTTGACCATATCGAGACCCAACTGCCCTGCGTAGGCCTCGAGATTCTCCCGCTTGATGGCTCTTTGGTTGGCGAAGAGGATGTCGTGGTATTCCCAGAACTTGCCCTGCTCGTGCGCGGCGAGTGCGGCCTCTGCGGCCAAGGGGGCATCCTCGTGGAATTCAAGAGGCATCTGCTTGAAGACGATCTTGACGTCGTTCGGGTAGGACTCGTGGATCTGTTTGAAGGTGGGAAGGACCTTTGAGCAGAAGGGGCATTGGAAGTCACTGAACTCGATGATCGTCACCTTGGCACTCGCTGGTCCCTTGATCGGCGAGCCTTTGATATCGACTTCGACGGGGGCCGGGGCTTGAGTCTTCTCGCTGGAGATGATCGTCTCGTAGAGCTTGTCCTTGGCGACGCCCTTCGCGAGGTAGTCTTGGGCAGTCTTGTACTCGCGGTCCAGAGCCGCCTGGAAAGACGCCAGCGGCTGTGCTCCCGAGAAGCGAGTCCCATTGATGAAGAAGTGAGGGGTTCCCCGAACGCCAACCTTGCCAGCGGCGGCCTTGTCGGCCTCGATCACCTTGTCCAGCTCTGCATTGTCGAGGTCTGCCTCGAACTTGGCCATGTTGAGCTGCAGTTGCTGCGCATAGGAGACCAAGTTATCGCGTCCGAGCGCCTTCTGATTCTTGAACAACATGTCGTGGTACTCCCAGAACTTCCCTTGTTTGTTCGCCGCGACAGCTGCCCTCGCGGCCAGTGGGGCGCTCTTGTGGAACTCCAGCGGGAAATGCTTGAAGACGATCTTGACCTTGCCAGGATTCTTCTCGAGGAGCTCCTTCAAAGTCTCCGCTCCACGGCTGCAGAAGGGACATTCGAAGTCACTGAACTCAACGATAGTGACCGGAGCATTCTTGTCGCCAATGACTGGGCTGTCGCCCACGACCACCAAATGGCGACCATCGTCTTCGGGTGCCTCTGCGGCCTGTGGCGGTGCGGCTTCCTTCGGCGCGCTCAGGACCAACGCCTTGTAGAGATTTTCGCCAGTCAGGCCTTTGGCCTTCGACAGGGCATCGGCTCGCTTGATCTCCTCATCAATGATCTTCTTGAAGTTCTCGGTGGGCTGCGCCCCAACGAACTTGCGTCCGTTGATCAAGAAACTCGGCGTTCCGGTGATTCCGAACTTGCGACCATCGGCCAAATGGGTCGCGATCGTGGTTTCGTACTTTTTGGAGTCCAAGGCCGCTCTGAACTTGGCCATGTTCAAGCCGAGCTGCTCTGCGTACTTCTCCAAGTCCGCCCGTTGGATGGCCTTCTGGTTGGCGAAGAGCAGGTCGTGGTACTGCCAGAACTTGCCCTGCTCGTGGGCGGCCAGCGCGGCTTGTGCGGCGAGCGGCGCGTCCTTGTGGAAGTCTAGGGGGAACATCGCGAAGGCGACGCGGACGTCGTTCGGATAGGCCTTGAGGAGCTCCTCGACGGTCGGATTGACCTTGCCGCAGAAGGGGCATTGGAAATCACTGAATGCGAGGATCGTAACCTTGCCATTTGGCGCGCCTTTCACGGGCAGCGTCGAGATGTCGGGACCCACTCCACCTGCAGTCTCCTGCCCTGTGGGCAGCGCTGCGGACGGCTGGGGCTGTTCGTTTCCGCCACCGGCCTCCACAACCTCAGGACGTCCACCGCGATCGGCGGCGACTGCATCTTCAGCAAGGGACGGCCCCGTCTTGATCCCATCGGCGAGGCTGCGGTTGGCCCACACGGCGTAGCTGTAATAGCCATTGGCGCTCTCGAGGAGGTCGTTGGACTTGGAGAGTTCCTCGTCGATGATCTGCTTCACCGAGGGGTAGGAGACGCCCTGCTTGAAGGAAACCTTGCGGCCGTTGACGAAGATCGATGGCGTCGAACGCAGACCCAATCCCTCGGCGAGTTGCGTATCGCGCTCGAGCGCGGCCTCGGCTTCCTTGGAGTTCATGTCGGCGAGGAACTTCTTGTCGTCGAGGTTGAGGTCTTTGGCGTAGCCGACCAACTTGTCACTCTTCAAGAAACTGTTGAAATCGGCCTCGAACCCCTTCGCGTCCTTGCGGTCGGTGGGGAAGGCATCGAAGACCTTGTCGTGGAATTCCCAAAACTTCCCTTGCTGACCAGCGGCCCAAGCGGCCTGCGCAGCGAGGCGAGCATCCGGATGCGTCGAGAGCGGGAGGTTCTTCCAGATGATGCGGACGTTGTCCTCACCATATTCACGCATGGCGCTGTTGATGAGCGCATCAGAGGCGGCGCGACAGGCTGTGCACTGGAAATCGCCGAACTCGACAATTGTGACGGGGGCCTTGTGTGAGCCCTTGGCGGGAGAGCCCTTCACTGGAAGGAGCTCGGAATCCACCGTCACCTTTGCCAACTCGGCGCTCGAGTCGGGGACGCTCGTGATACTGGGCGGGGAGGCTATGAAGTAGCCGATGAGAAAGGCAACCACGGCGGTCACGACGAAGCCAACTACGGCGACGATTGGACTTAACCGTTTCTCCTCTGGACCCTGATGTGCCATGAAAACACTCCTCTCTTGTTTGTCCGCGAATTCCGCCGGACAGAATGATGGTTGGCCTCTCGCTACACGATATGGGTTGTGAACTCACTCGGTCGAGCGAGGACATCTCATGAAAAATGAACATTACTCGCTACAGAAACACGGGCCGGCTCGTGCTGAACACGCCGCTCGACGCACTCATCCGTACGCCTGAGTCGGCAGTCATCATGCCACGCAAGTTTCGGTCTCGAGAGCACACTCAGAAGTCATCGGGGGGGGCGGTAGAGCCTGCTGACAACGGACTTCGGATTGAGTGTGCAGTGGAGTATGCCCCTCTCGGACTCCTCCTCGGAGCCCCGTAGAGGCTGATGCTCCGTGCCGTCGGACAAAAACGGCACGAGCGGATGCCCCATCTGCAGATGGCTGACCGGGCTCGGCTGGCCAGGTTGCATCGAGCAGCCCTGTTCACCAGGTTCGCACATGGGGGCCGAGCCCGGGCCGTTCGGCCTCGCGTCGCGCTGCTCGAGCGCCGTGATGAGGCTCGGCGAACAAGACCAGGGTCCATCACAGCTCATGCCATAGAACCATTCGTCGTCTGTCACGAGCGAGGTCCCAGACATCTCCGACCACATTCTCGACACGCTCATCGCGGGCGACTCACTGAGGGCGGCGCGCAAAGTGAGCCCCTCCTGGCCGCTGCACTCTCCGGCGCTCGCCGAGCCCAAGGCAGCCCAAGACGCGCAGAGCACCAAGGCCGCGCCGATGAGCCATCCAGTTCTAGCGTGCATGCCAGCCAAATCTACTCCCCTCAAAGGGATTCTGAGCCATCGAAGAATGCAGGTTCTATTCAAGGCGCGTTCAGCAGTCAAGCTCCTGACCGCTGACGCAAGAAGGTGAGCCCGCCAAACACAGGAAGGCAAAGCCCCTATTCCCTCACTCACTCGTCAATTCGACAACTTCTCGAGGGGCTCCGGAATGGGCCCGACGCCGATTCCCACCAGATGGTAGTCCACCGGAGCCACCTGCATGAAACGGTAGTCCACTCGGAAATGAAGCTCGTCGATATCGAAGCCAAACCCTCCCCTGAGCACAAACTCCTCTCCAAAACCGAAAGCCGAGAAGGTCTCTACCTGCCGTCCCTCGACGCCAAAGACCCAGCGCGCATCGCTCATTAGGTAGAGGTAGAGGGCGTCCATGGGAGTGATCCAGAGCCCGAAGCGCAATGGAATCCCGACACCAGGCTCTATGGATACCGACTCGCTCTTGGCGTCAATGGACTGAAAGGCGTCCGTGAAGACTCCGCTCCCTGCGTAGAGTACGAAAAGATCTGTGGCCAGGCCGACTCCGAGCACGATGTCCGCCGAATAGTTGAGGAGCTCCCCCGCGAAATCCGCGCCGACGCTCGCTGACAACTCTGCCATTCGTCCAACCACGGTCTGGGGAACCCGATCGACGGCCATGGCTCGAGCACCGATGGAGAGTCCATCGTGATGGCTCGAGTGGAAATAGGTCAGGTTGACGTCTAAAGCCCCCGAACGTGATTCCTGCGCAGCGAGGCTCGGCGCCAAGAAAAACAAGCCACAGAGGGCCAAAAAGATTTGCAGGCTGTGGCGCATAGGAGATCTTCGTGTTGGTTCGACCAAAGCGCCCACTAGTCCGGGAGGGCGAGCAGGCCTTTGAACAGCTCCTTCGCCGCTCGCTGGACCTCCACATCGTCCCTGCAGGGCAGGTCGCTCGACTGCAAACCCGCGTATGCGCGCTCCATCCTGAACCGCAGCTCCGGGCTACGGTCGATCTCTTCATAGATTGGGCGTACATCAGCCGAGAATGCCGGCGCATGCTCTTCCCGAAACTCGTCCAACGCGACGGAAAGCTCCCTGCACTCCCCCTGCTTCTCTGCGATCAGGGTTGCGAGGTCTTCCCAGGTCTCGACGACTTTCTCTGCTTCATTGCTGCATGCGGTCAAGCCACAACAGGCGATGACGAGCACGAGAAACAAGCTAGCTGCGCTACGCAACGCTCGCGGTGCCTCAATCACTTCGAAACCTCGAGGAAGTCGAGCCATTACTAGTTCTTGGGCTCCAGCATCTCCATTGCTTCCATCACTTCTTTGTTGTCGATGCAGGTCATCACGAAGGTCGCTGCCTCCTGGCAGCTCTCGGCAGCCTTTTGGGAACCTTCGTCATCGGTGCTACCATAGAGCTTCACGTCATCGTACTCCGTGATCATCTCTTTCATTGCCTTGCCCAGCGCCGCGCAATCGTTCTTGTTTTCCTCGGCGATGGTCTTCCAATCGGAACAGAACTGGGCGATCTTTTCCGAGTTGCTCTTGCATGAAGGCAGCACGAGCATTGAAACAACAGCAAGGGCAACCAAACCAACTTGAATCCGCTTCATGGCTGAAGGGTCTCCTGCATCAGGCGCGCTGGTGGCAGCTCCGCATCGTGGCAACCGCTGCGCCTTAGATAGAGGGGAGAGGGAGCTTTCCGCGCCCTCAAAAGGTCTCATGAGAGCGAGACAGGCCTATAGACCACTGGCACAGCGGCTTGTCAATCCTCGCCTCCAAGCGGACCTCAATCCCTCCGTGCACTTGGGACGCTCGAATAGAGGGCACGCAAGGGATCGGGCTCCGACCCATAGATGAAGCCAGGGCCCAATCCAATGGTCGTCTGGTCATCCGAGAGCCAACTGCTCGCCTCTTGATCCATGCGCTTGGAGCGAAAGCGAATCTTGGTCTCCTGCTGGCGCTCCCATTGGGCCTGGAGCACAAGCAACGCTTGCAGTTGCGGAGGGAGGAGCTCGCGAAACGCGTAGAGGACGTGCCCCGCGACGGTGGCGTCGTCTACGGCGCGGTGCGCCTCGAGCAGGTCGATCCCCAAGCGTGAAGCCACCTCTCCGAGCTTCTTACTGCCTTTGTCCTCATGGAACTGTCGAGCGAAGATCAGCGGATCAAAGGTTGGGCTCTCAGCGGGCCAGGTGAGCCCCGCGCGAGCGAGCTCGGTTGACAGGAACTTGCGGTCGAACGGCAAGTTGTAAGCAACAATGCCCTTCCCCTGTAGCCGCGCGAGGACCTCGGCCGCGACTTTGTCGAACGTCGGGGCTTGTGCGACATCCGCATCAGTGATGCCCGTCAACTCGACGACGGCGTCTGGGATGGGGCGCCCAGGCTTGACCAGCTGGCCCCAAGTCTCGGTCACCTTTCCGCGATGAAAGTGGACGATGCCGACCTCGATGATCCGATCTTCTTGTGGATCGAACCCCGTCGTCTCAACGTCGACGACGGCGAGAGGAAGATCCCACCAAAGTTCTGGCCAGCTTTCTATCACTTGAGCATCTCCTAGCGATTCGACTCGGATTTCTATAACACTGTCGCCATGATCCATCGAGAGGCGATGTGGCTCGCGATTGGGCTTGCGGTGGGTGGCCGCTGGAGCAGACGATGAAAGCAAGGAGTGAGGGCTAGTGATTCTACAGATTATTCCGAGAGTCTTTCGATCGTGTCTGCGTCTTGGCTTTCCGCTCGTCTTTTCCGTGATGGCCAGCGCCCGCTGTGCGGACAAAGAAGAGGAGACTCATGACCTGTTTGAAGACCAGGCGCAAGAAGTGATTCAAACGGCTTGCGGCTGTGAGGAGGGCTGTACTGCGGGGCTGTGTGACATCGTAGTCGCGCTGCAATCAAGCTGCATTGGCAAGCTCGACGAGGCGGAGGTCTATGTCGACAAGGTGCTGGTCGGCAGGGTCACACCGGGGGAGCCCTACCGAATGTGCGCAGTTTTCGCCTGCAGCGAGAGCCGTTTGATGGAGGTCAGAGGGACGAACTTCACGACTGGCGAGAAGACCCTGCCGCT
>PFUG01000329.1 GCA_002789955.1 Deltaproteobacteria bacterium CG_4_9_14_3_um_filter_63_12
TCCAGACTCCAGACTGTTCCAGAATCAAGGCCTGGACCGGCTCGTCGGACCGATTCGAACAGCCGTATCAGTTCCAGACTCCAGACTGTTCCAGAATCAAGGCCTGGACCGGCTCGTCGGACCGATTCGAACAGCCGTATCAGTCCGGAGTCCGGAGTCCGGAGCCCGGAGCTGGCTTCTGCAGTCAGTCGGACTTCAGCAGTATTCCGTGCAGCAACCGACCGAAGCTCCAGACTCCAGACTCCAGACTGTTCCAGAATCAAGGCCTGGACCGGATCGTCGGACCGATTCGAACAGCAGTATCCAGTCCGGAGTCCGGAGCCCGGAGCTGGCTTCTGCAGTCAGTCGGACTTCAAGCCGAAAGAAAAAAGTGACGCTCCCCTGTGAGCCCGGGGTTCGAGTGATTGGAAGAGCAGGCGACCATCGATTCGTCACTGGCGTCGCGGTGTCGATGGAGCTGAGCGCACCCAAAGTGCGCTCAGCGAATCGCCGACCTTGCAACATAACCCTCAACCCGAGCGAGCTGGAGGCGGGGACGGATCCTGCCGATGCGTCGTCTCACCCCGAGCCCGCCGACAGCGACCAAGATGGACTCAGCGACTCTGAAGAGGAGTTCCTCGGATGCGATCCCCGTGATAGAGACAGTGACGACGATGGCATCATGGATGGAGACGAGCTGCCGCTGGAGTGCGACCCGACCAACGCAGACACTGACAGCGACGGGATAGAAGACGGGGACGAGGTCGTCGCCGGCACCAACCCAGCCGCTGCAGACACCGATGGCGACGGGAGCAGCGACTCTGAAGAGGCAGCTTGCGCCTCTTCACCTGTCGATGCCGCGTCGACCTGCACGCCAGGCTGCAACCCAGCTCCGGCTCAGACCTGTTCCTGTCCTTGTGCCTGCCCCGCGCCCTGACCTCGAGCCACCCCACTTTCGCCGGTGCTGGCGGCACACGCCGCCCCTTTGGAGACGCTGTTGGCTGTCGATGTCGAGCAATTCTACGAACTCTACGGTCCCATGGTCCTGCGGCGCTGTCGCAGGCTGCTGCGGGACGACCAGGCCGCGTTGGATGCCATGCAGGACGTATTTGTCAGAGTCTTGAGAAACCAAGAGCGGCTGGACGACCGAGCGCCCTCGGGTCTGCTCTTTCGCATCGCGACCCAGGTCTGTCTCAACCGCCTGCGCCACGCCAAACGTCACCCCGAAGACTCGGATCAAGACCTGCTCCTCGACATCGCGGCGAGCAGCGACAACGAAGAGCGCTCCGCCGCGCGTGACCTCTTGAATCGGCTCTTCAGCCGCGAACACGTCTCGACCCAAACCATCGCGGTCCTCCATCTCCTCGACGGCCTGACCTTGGATGAAGTCGCCGCCGAAGTCGGTCTCTCGGTCTCTGGGGTGCGCAAGAGATTGCGCACCCTCAAAGGGCGAGTGCAGAGTGCCTACGAACTGTAAAGTGTGGTCGCCCTGCGCGACGCTGAACCAACCCTCGATGCCCAAAGCAAGTCGATGAGTGACCAGGCAAAACCCCACATCCCCGAGCTCTACGTCGAGCAGTTTGCGCTCGGAGAGCTGCCCAGCGGCCGGCGGCGAGCGGAACTCGAAGCGGCGGTGCAGGGCGGCAGCGAGCTCATCGCAAAGCTCCAGCGCTCCAACGCCCAACTCCTCGCCGAGCACCCGCCAGCGGCGATGGCCGCCGCCATCGAGCGACGCCTGCGCAACGCCGAGGTGGCTCACACGGCGCGACGCAGAGGCTGGCTTCTGCCAGGACTGGCCGTCGGCGTCGCGTGCGCCGCCGCCGCGCTGGCCCTCTTCGTCTTCTGGCCCTCTGCGCCGCAAGGGACGCCGGAATCCCAAGAACCGCTCGCCAGCGCCCCAGCAGACAGCGCCCCAGAAATCACCCGAGACAAAGGTCTTACGCCCCAGATCACCATCCATCGCAAGACCGCCGAGGCCTCGGAGAAGCTCACCAATGGCCAGCGCGCCTCGGAACACGACCTCCTCCAGCTGGGCTACATCGCCGCCGGAAGGCCCTACGGCGTGTTGCTCTCGGTCGACGGCGCTCGAGTCGTGACCCTGCACTTCCCGGCAACCCCGCAGAGCTCGACGCTCCTCGAGCGCTCGGGCGAGGTCTACCTGCCCACCGCCTACGAGCTGGATGCGGCGCCGCGCTTCGAGCAGTTCTTCTTCGTCACGTCCGCCTCCGAGCTCGACGTCCCCGCGGTCGTCGACCTCGCCCAACGCTGGGCCGACAGCAACACGGCCGGCGCCTGGCTTCCCCTCCCCGAATCTCTCGAGCAGACAAACTTCCGGCTGCTCAAGGAGCCCCGATGAATCCCATCCTCGCCCGCACGCTCGGGCTCTGCGCGCTGCTGGTGCTGCTGGGGATTCCGTCCGTGGCGAGCGCCCAGAACCCGGTTCAGCGCTACTCCATCGTCGCCGGCTCCAACAACGGCGGCGTCGAGCGCGTCAAGCTGGCCTACGCCGAGAGCGACGCCCAAAAGTTCGCCGATGTGTTGCAGACCCTGGGCGGCGTGGAGCCACAGAACACCTTGATGCTCTTCGACCCCAGCCTCGAGGAGCTCGAGCAGAGCTTCGTGGCCCTCGAGGGCTTGCTCGAGAAGGCGCCTCCAGGGCGCGTCGAGGTGATCTTCTATTACTCCGGCCACTCCGACGAACAAGGGCTCCTGCCCAACGGCGAGCTGCTCGGCTACAAAGACCTGCGCAACCGCTTCGACGCGCTCTCCGCCGATGTGCGCGTGATCGTCTTGGACTCCTGCTCGGCGGGTGCTGTGACCCGCGCCAAGGGGGGCGTGCAGCGCGCCGCCTTCCTCATCGACGAGTCGACCGAGGTGAGCGGCCACGCCTTCCTGACCTCGAGCTCCGCCGACGAGGTGGCCCAAGAGTCCGACCGCATCGAAGGCTCGTTTTTCACTCACTATTTGGTCAGCGGCTTGCGCGGCGCGGCGGACGTCTCCGGCGACGAGCGAGTCACCCTCAACGAGGCCTACCAGTTCGCGTTTCAAGAGACCCTCAACCGGACCGAGTCGACCCGCGGCGGCGCCCAGCACCCCGCCTATGAAATCCAGCTCAGCGGCACGGGAGACCTCGTCCTGACCGACCTGCGCACGGCGAGCGCCACCCTCGTCCTAGGAAAGGAGCTCGATGGCCGCTTCTTCATCCACGACGGCGTCGGCAAGCTCGTGGTCGAGCTGGCCAAGAGCGACGAGCGGGCGATCCCCATCAGCTTGGTGCCCGGCGCCTACTTGGTCCGCGCCGACCGCGATGGCGAGCTCTTCGAGGCCAAGGTCCTGGTGCGCGACGACGCGCCCGTCACGCTGAGCGCCGACCTCCTGGTCTCAAAGGAGATCGAGCTGGCGACGGCGCGCGGCGGCGTGCGGTTCGTTGACCGACCGCCGGCCGAGCCCGATTACACCTACGTCCCCTATGAATTCGGCATCATCCCGTCGCTCAGCGTCTCCAACATCGTCACCGACGGACCCGTGCGCAGCAAAATTGCCGGCTACATGCTGGTGGGCGGCGTCGACCGCTCCGACATGCTGATGGCCGCGATGCTCATCGGCTGGGCCGACGACCGCTTCACCGGTCTGGTCTTCGGCGGCATCGGCTCGCAGACCGGCGGCGTCGGCGAAGGCCTCACCTTCGGCGGCGTCTACGCCCGGCACGAGGGAAGCTTGGAGGGCGTGCAGTTTGGCGGCGTGGCCGCGCTGCTCGACGGTCGCGTCACGGGCGTGCAGTTTGGTGGCGTCTACTCGGGCGCGGACGACGTCCTCGGCCTGCAGCTGGGCGGCGTTGCGGCGTGGAGCCAGCGCTTACAGGGTGCGCAGGTGTCCGTGGTGAACATCGGTGGCCACGTCTTGGGGGCCCAGGTCGGCGTCGTCAACATCGCCGACGAGGTCGATGGAGTGCAAGTGGGCGTCGTCAACATCGCGAGAGAATCGAAGGTCCCCGTTGGCCTCCTGAACTTCATCGAGAACGGCGTCCTGCGCTTCGACCTGTGGGCCAGCGAGCTCTCGCCCGTCAACGTCGGCCTCAAGTGGGGCGGAGAGTACGTCTACACCTTGCTCGGCGCTGGCGTTCAGGTCGAAGGCACAGGCGCGGACCAGCAACTCATGGAGCTGCAATTCGGCCTGGGCGGACACATCCCCATCGACCCCATCTTCATCGATGTCGACCTCAGTGCCGCCTCCTTCGTCGACGACCTGGGCTCTCTGGACTCGTGGCTCGGCCGTCTGCGCATCGCCGCGGGCTACCGCATCTTCGCACACCTCGCCGTCTTCGCGGGCGCGTCGGTCAACCTGATGGTGGTCACCCCCGGCAGCCGCCTCGGTTTCCCCACCGGTGGCCCCTTCGAGCCCAAGGTCGTCTCGACGCCAGACATGGCGATGGAGGCGGTCAGCGAACAGGTCGCCATCTTCCCCGGCTTCTTCGCCGGCCTCGAGTTTTAGGCTCTGGGCGTATGTGCCCGATATTGCCTCCATTTTAACGCAAAGACGCGAAGGGTGCGCAGAGTCGCAAGGAGTTTTTTCTTGGGCACTTCGGATTGGCTCTCTTTTTCGCCGACTCGAGAGCGCTAACTCCCGCCAAGAGCCTACGACGAAGTTCCCTACAAGAAAACTCCTTGCGTCTTAGCAAGCTTTGCGTCCTTGCGTTGAGATCAGAGGCTGTGGAAACCGCAAGCCCCGAATGAAGAGCGGTGGACACAAACCATAGACGTCACCTGCGATGCCGATAAGATGGACCTGCCGTCGGCAGCCCGAGACAAGAGGTTGGCCGTCTAGGCGGAGGTCTCGATGGACGTCGCAACGCGCCCTGCTCATGTGCAGAAGCTCTTGTTCAAAGCCGCAACGGTTTGGGCTTTTGCCCTGCTCTGTTTCTTGTGGGCTCCCTCCTTCGCCAGGGCGCAGGACGCGCCCGCACTGCCAGACGCGGGCGCTACGGATTTGAGCGGCAACGCGGGCGCCGATCTGGGCTTCGGAAAGCTCGGCGACGACACCTTTCTCAGCATCCTCCTGGCGGCTAACTTCGCCATCGACGAGCTCTCCTTCGGGCTGCAGGTGCCGCTGCGTCTGCGCATGATCGACGAGGAGCCAACCGACGGCGACGGCGTCGAAATCCGCGACGAAGACTGGGACGAGGCCTCGGACTACCTGCGGATCATCCGTTTCATCCAATGGGCCAAACCGGGCGAGGTGTTCTACGCGCGCGTCGGCGAGCTCAGTGGGGCGACGGTTGGGCACGGCACGTTGATGAGCAACTACCTGAACGTGCTCGACATCGACCACTACCAGCTGGGCGTCGACACCAAGGTGAACACCCTCTACGGCGGTGGCGAGCTCGTCCTGGACAACCTCGCCCAGCCGGAGATCTTCGGCGGGCGAGCGTTCGTGCGGCCTTGGTCGTTCGTCGATGCGGAGTCGTTCCTCCTCGGCTGGTCGGTCGGGCTGTCCCTGCTCACCGACCTCGGGGCGCCGCGCACCATCGACTCGGACCCGGCCACCAATGTGCCGCTGGTCGATAAGACCCACAACCTGCAATACACCACGGAGGCCGTGGTGATGCTCGGCTTCGACACCGACTTCACGGTACTCGAGAACGAAATCGTCCGGGTCACGCCCTACATCGACAACAACGTCCTCGCCGGGCTCGAGGCGGGCTACGGCCTACACGTGGGGGTGCTCACCGACGTCACGCTGCCCGCCGACACGACGCTGAACCTGCGGCTCGAATACCAATATCTCGGCGAGTCGTACGCACCGCAGTACGTCGACCCGCTCTACGAGATCCAGCGCGTGGCCTTCCCAAACCCGCGATTCTACGGTCCGGACACCCTCCCGCTGACCAAACAGGCGGTGGTGCGAGAGGCCGTCGGCGCCCACGGTTACCTAGGGCAGATGACGGTGTCCCCCATGGGCTTGGTGAAGGTGAGCGCGCTCTACCGCGGCTCGCAACGTAAGAACGACAACGATTTGTTGCTCCAGCTGCTGGTGCCGACGTTGGCGCAGGTGAAGGTGGGGGTGCTCTACTCCAAGACGGGTTTCGACTCGTTCTCCGACGCCTTTGATCCCCAGGGGGCGCTCTTTCAGGCATATGCCCGCTACAACGTTTACCTGTTCATCGACCTCATCGCACAGTTCAACCGGCGGTGGCGTTTGGTGACGGAGGTGGAAGACCCAAACTTCGGCAACTACGAGGGGGTCGACGAGTGGAGCTTCGGAGTCGGGGCGAGCTTCGACTTTTGACCCACCAAGATCCCGGCTCTGGCCTTGTGGGTCAGGTGTGCTAGAGTTGCGGACTGTCGCCTTTCGCGAGACCGTCGATCGTCGAGATTTTGATGGGAAGGGGCGATGCGGCGGGCCTATCCGAGGCCCGCTCGACTACCAGACCGATCCTCGAGGATCTGCACAGGATAGGGGTTTGAGACATGAAAGGTGTTCTAGTTGCGCTGCTGCTGCTCATCTCGATTGTAATCAGTGGTCCGGCGTTCGCCGACGAGTTCGACCAAATCTTGGGTTCGGCGTTGAAGTATTACTCCGAAGGCGACTACGACAACGCCATCGAGAAGTTCTTCGAAGCCAAGCTGCTCAAGGACGAGCCCGAGCTCGTTTACAACATCGCTCGAGCCTATGACAAGAAGGGCGATTGCCAGGCGGCTCAGAAGCACTATTCGCAGTTCCTGGCGCGCTCCGATGCGCCAGCCGAGACGGCCAAAAAAGCCAAGAGCTACCTCGAAGCGCTGGGCGAGTGCCCCACCAAAGGCACCTTGGCGTTGGCCTGCGATCCGCCCAGCGCACAGGTCCAGATCGACGGCAACCCCATGGGACCCTGCGGACGCTATGAGCTCGAGCAGGGCGATCGCGTGCTGATCATCTCTGCGCCAGGCTACAAGCCGCAGGACAAGAAGCTCACGATCACGGCCGGTCAGGTCGAGGCGACGACCGTCAACCTCGAGATCTCCGAACCCGCGGGCGGCGGCATCGTCGAGAAGGACGGACCCAGCACCACCAACTGGCTCGCCATCGGGACCCTCAGCGGCGGCGCCGCGCTGCTCGTCGCCACCGTGATTGTCGACCAGATCAACCTCTCCGGAAACGCCAAAGAGCTCGAGAAGCTGCCCCAGGGCGATCCGCGCCGCGCCGACTTCGAAGACAAGTTTTCGACCAACCAAGCGATCATGTACGTCACCGGAGGACTCGGGGTTGCGGCCATCGTCGCTGGCACCATCTTCTGGGCGGCGGACATCGGAGCCAGCTCCGAGTCCGCCGCGCTGAGCACGGGGGATGACTTCACCTGGACCCTCAGTCCCGCGGTCAGCCACGAAGGCGATGTGGGTGCGGTCCTGAACCTCACTTTCTGAGCCGTACCAACTGGAGGTGTTGCGTGCTTCCTGCGCGCAATCTTTGGGTTTACGCGACTGTTTAATGATCTCTTTCAGCGGCCGGCCACGTGGACTTACTTGCCTGCGGTCAACGGCCAGCAAGAAAAATTGGGGCTCCTTCGCGAGCGATTTTCGCTGCAATCCGAGGTTCTGCCATGCGAAAATCGGGTGTCAGCCCCGCGACATTGGGTTCGCGACCTCACCCTGAAGCCAAGGCCACACTGGAAGTGGAAGACGTTCCCGCCATCACTACCTTCAGCCGGCGAGAGTTCGACGAGTCGAAGAGCCCCGAGCTCACTCTCTTCAAATACACGCCGAACAGCCGTGGCTTCATCTTCCTGCAGCTCTGCGCGGCGCTGTTGTTCATCATCGCGTTCACGGTCTATTTGATCACGCGCTTCGAGCCGCTCTACTGGATGCTTCCCTCCCTTGGGCTCGCGGGCAGCGGCATCTACCTGATCTATCTCGCGCTCTACTGGAGCTGGTTCGCGCGACGGTCGGGGGTCGGGTTCGATAAGTCGTACCTCTACATCGTGCGCACGAACAGCGTCGACCGCGTGGCCTGGCGCCACCTCTCGGCCGAAGCGGCTGGCTTCACCGAGACCCACGACAACGGCGACCATGGGACTCTCAACATGGCCATCGAGGGCAAGAAAGTTCAGCTGAAGCTGTTCAACCCCTTCGTCTGGGTCGACGACTTCCCGACGTTCTTGGTCGAGATGCTCAGCCAAATCAAATCGAACGAGAGCCCAAAGCCCAGCACGGAAGAGGCCGAGAGTTGAGGCCTCCACAGTGTCGGCTCTGGCTCTTGAGCTGCGCACTCCTGCTGACCCTCACAGCAGGCTGCCGGCAGAACACCGACGTCGAGCCGACCCCACAGGACGTGGCGAAGGTGTCACCCGAGGCCTCGAAGCCGGTCGACGCAGAGCCCATCAAACGCCCGCCTCCCGCGCTGACCCCCCTCGCCCGCGTCGACGCCGACGGCACCCTCTTCGGCATCGCCATCGACGAGCTCGGGAACGTCATGGTGACCACCCTGAGGGGGCGCAAAGCCGTGTATGTGGTCACGCCCGAGCAGGACCTGCACAAAACCCCCATCGCGCTGGAGGTCGAGGGCTTTGCCTCGTTCCCGTTCGCGGTCGGCCGCGGCCTCTTTGCGATCCCTCTCCCCACGGCCAAGACCGTAGAGTTCGTTCGCATCGACGTCAGCACGGCCGAGCCCACTCTGCAGCGAGTCGGCAGCATCAAGACCGCAGGTGTCCCCGCACAAGTTCTCGAGGCCTTTGGGCTGCTCTGGTTCTCGCAACGCCACGACCTCGATGGGGGCATCGGTCTACTGGCCGTCGAGCCGGCCACTGGGAAAATCGTGGTCTCATTGCCCACTGAGGGTGAGGTTCCGGTGGAGATGACGCGGTTGCTCGTCGACAAACAAGAAAAGCTCTTCCTCACGACGAGAAACGACGGCGGGGGAGCGGGGCACGTGATGACCGTCACCGGAGCGGACGCCGCGCCCACCTCGGTCGCCGTCACGGACGGCGTGCCCATGCGCGTCTTCTCCATCGACGGCGAGGAGACCGCTCGGCCGCTCCTGCTGCGTTACGAAACGCCGACCGTGCTCGACCTACAGACCCTGGAGACGGCGTTTCGGTTGCCGTTCGCGCCCCACCTCATGGCGACGAACGGTGGTGGCGTCTTCGCCGTCAGCAATCCAGCCGGCGAGCTCGCCCGAGTGGCTCGTGGCAGCGACGGCGGTGAAGCCACATTGCACCGGATGACGGAGCCAGGTGTGGTGGCGATCGAGTTCGTAGACTCCCTGCTCTTCGTGCTCAACTCGAAGACGCACACGCTCTCGCTGCGTTCGAAAGCGGACCTCGAGGAGAACGCAGTGGTCACCTTCGAAGGTGAGCCTGGACGCATGGTCGTCGACCGAGCGAGGCAACGCGTCTACTTGACGTTGCCTGAGCTGCAGCAAATCGCAGTGTTGTCCTACTCGTTCTGACGGTCATTGCTCTGGAACGCCATGGGGAATGCTGGGCACCCCTCCCCTTGGGCTTGGATTGCTTTTTCGTGCTCGTGTAAACGATTTTGAGCGGTTCGTTACGGATGTTGAGCGGTTCGTTGCGGATTTGAGCGGTTCGTTACGGATTGTGAGCGGTTCGTTAGGGATTTTGACGCGCTGGCGGCGCTTTTTGTGCGGTTCGTTACGCTCTTTGGGAGGACTTGAATTTCGTTCCACGCGTCATTTCGAGCCTTCCAACACCGTCCCAAGCGCTCCCGACGGTTCGCCAGACGGTCCCCGAGTGTCGCGCACTGCTCACGAATAGCGCAAAAGCCTTCACGGACCGGCCCCAAAGCCTACCGGTGGTTCCCAAGAGCTTGCGAGTCGTCGAAAAACCGTCACGAACACGTCCCCAAGCGTTCCTAACGCGCTCTCGGCCGTTCCAGCGGGAGCGAAACAACATTCCTGAGTTCACGCACCAGAAAAGCAGCAGGTTCTAGACCTAAGATGCGCCCCTGAAGGCAGCCAGAATGGCAAACACCGTCGCCCAAACGGCGACCACCGAGTACGAGACCAGCGTGACCCAGAACCAGATTGGGTGGTCATAGCGGTTGTACATCCGCACTTCGAAGCCCCACCCACGCGCCATGATCTCGTCCGAGGCCAACGCCTTCCAGACCATCACCGCGAAGACTATTCCGGCCACCATGAAGGCTAGTGCGAGCATTGCGAGGTCCACCCCGTTTCGAATCGCATCCAGGACGCGGAGTTCGCGGAAGGCTCGGGCGTTCGACGGTGGTTGGCAATGGACTGCGCAGCTTCCTTGACGGCAGGGGTGGTGTCACAGGGGTGCAGCTTGGGACTCGCGAGCCTGAGCATCGAAGCCGTGCTCCCAAGCCCCCAGAAGGTCAGCAGTTCAGCCGCTGTCGCTGAGACCTGCCCTTGCCGAGGTCTGACCGCATCGGGTCCTTCGGGGACGCCGAAGACACCTATTTTCTCGCCCTGAAGGTCGTCGGCAATGGCTGTGACCACGAGGGGCTCAAGCATTTTGGCGTCAAGCGCACCCCCAGCGTCGAGTATGTGCGCCTGACCACCAACGATCTCTTTGACGCGAACCAGCGCCTGGAGCACCGTGCCAGGCACCTCCTACGTGGGGACGTCTGCTTACCATGAAGGCGAGGAGCTGCTGAGCTTCGAGGTGTGGTCGCGGTCACTCGAGAGCCCTGTTCGCATGGCGCGTGCCAGTCGGTCGCCGCGAGCGAAATTGAGGCTCGGTCTGTCCGGGGACGTGCTCGACTCCTCACTCGCCGTCATCTTTGCCCGCAGACGGCGTCATCTCCTGTGCCGGGCCGCGACCGGCCACACCTCAGGAGCACTGGTTCAGCCTTGGCCGCCAGCTCACCTCGGCGGGCGGTCGGCCCGCGCTGATCTCGTGGAGCGGCTCGATGTTCGAGTACTTGATGCCGCTCCTGATCATGCCGAATTACCCACGCACGCTGCTGGGCGAGACCTGCGACGCCGTCGTCGCCCGCCAGATCGCGTACGGTCGCGAGCTCGACCTGCCCTGGGGGATCTCTGAATGCGGCTACAACCAGGTCGACGCCGCGCAGAACTACCAGTACCGAGCCTTCGGCGTCCCCGGGCTAGGGTTCAAGCGTGGCCTGGCCGACGAGCGTGTCATTGCCCCGTATGCCAGCTCGCTCGCTCTAATGGTCGCCCCGCAGGCGGCCTGCGCCAACCTGCGCCGCCTCGCGGCCGCCGGGGAGCTCGGTGCGTACGGCTTCTACGAGGCCATCGACTACACGCCGGCGCGCCTGCCGCCGGGACAGGACCACGTCATAGTGCGCTCCTTCATGGCGCACCATCACGGGATGACGTTCCTGGCGCTGGTCCAGCTCCTGTGCGACCGCCCGATGCAGCGTCGCTTCGAGGCCGACCCGGCGTTGCGCGCCACGGACCTCTTGCTGCAAGAGCGCGTGCCGCGCACGACGGCCATCTACCCGCACCCGCCGGAATTCGCTGTGGCGGCGGGCGCCCCGGACGCTTCTGGCCACCTCCTGCGTGTCTACATGACGCCGGCGACCCCGGCGCCCGAGGTGCACCTGCTCTCGAACGGGCAGTACCACGTCGCTGTCACGAACGCCGGCGGAGGCTACAGCCGCTGGGGCGACCTCGCCGTCACTCGCTGGCGCGAGGACCCGACGCGCGACTGCTGGGGCACCTTCGGCTATCTGCGCGACGTCGCATCGGGCGCATTCTGGTCGGTCGCGCACCAGCCGACGCTGCGCGCGGCGACGAGCTATGAGGCCATCTTCGCCCAAGGCCGCGCTGAGTTCCGGCGCCTCGACGACGAGATCTACAGCCACGTCCAGATCAGCGTCTCGCCCGAGGACGACGTCGAGCTGCGCCGCGTGAGCCTGACCAACCGGGGCCGGACGCAGCGGATCATCGAGATCACGAGCTACGCAGAGGTCGTCCTCGCCCCCGCGGCGTCCGACCTCGCACACATGGCGTTCAGCAACCTCTTCGTCGAGACGGAGCTCGTCCGCAAGCGCCACGCCATCCTCGTCACCCGGCGCCCCCGCTCCAGCGACGAGCGACCGCCGTGGCTCATCCACCACATGATTGTGCGTGGCACGGTCACGGGCAAGGCGTCGTACGAGACCGCGCGAAATGCGTTCATCGGCCGCGGCCGGTCACCGTCTGACCCCATCGCGCTGTACCAGGCGGCGCTGACCAACACCGCCGGTGCGGTCCTCGACCCGATCGTCGCGATCCGCCGCCGGGTCGTCCTGGAGCCGCAGGAGACGGCGCACATTCACATCGTGACGGGCGTGACCAAGACGCGCGACGCGGCTCTGGCGCTGCTCGAGAAGTATCGCGACCGTCACGCGGCGAAGCGCGTCTTCGAGCTGTCGTGGACTCACAGCCAGGTCGTGCAGCGGCGCCTTGGCGCCACCGACCTCGAGATCCAGCTCTACGAGCGCCTGGCTAGCCACGTTCTCTATGCCAACCCGGCGCTGCGCGCCCCCGCGAGCCTCATCGCCCGCAACCGCGGCGGGCAGGCGGCGCTCTGGGCCTATGGGATCTCTGGCGACCTGCCCATCGTGCTGGTGCGTGTCTCCGACTTCGCGCGGCTGGACCTCGTGACCCAGCTCGTCAAGGCCCACGCTTACTGGCGGGTCAAGGGTTTGCGCGCCGACCTGGTCGTCTGGATCGAGGACCCATCGGGTTACCGCCAGCAGCTCATGGACGAGATCGTGGGGGTCGTCGGCGCGGTGTCCGACTCCGCCGCCCTCGACAAGCCTGGCGGCATCTTCGTCCGTCGCAGCGAGCAGATCTCCGAGGTGGACAAGGTCCTCATGCAGAGCCTCGCCCGCGTTCTCGTGAACGACACGGCGGGGACGCTGGCCGAGCAGCTCGACCGCCGCCCACGCGCCGAGCTGCCCGAGTGGCGGCTGGCGAGGGACCGGCCGGTGGGAGGCGAGCGGCAAACTCTGCCGAAGGGGACAGCGGAGTCCACGCGCCCGGACCTGGTAGCGTTCAATGGGGTTGGTGGGTTCACGCCCGACGGCCGCGAGTACGTCATCACCACGAGCCGCGATCGACGTACGCCGGCGCCGTGGGTCAACGTGCTGGCGAACCCGTGGTTCGGCAGCGTCGTGAGCGAGAGCGGGAGCGCCTACACTTGGTGTGAGAACGCGCGCAGCTACCGCCTGACGCCGTGGAGCAACGACGCGGTCAGCGACCCGAGCGGCGAGGTGTTCTTCGTGCGCGACGAGGAGGACGGCCGCTTCTGGTCGCCGACGCCACTGCCCGCCAGCGCAGCCGCGCCGTACGTGACCCGCCACGGCTTCGGCTACAGCATCTTCGAGGTTACCGAGCGCGGCATCACGACGCGGCTGACGACCTACGTCGCAACCGACGCGCCGGTGAAGTTCGTGGTGCTGAGCGTGCACAACCGCTCGGGACGGCCGCGTCGGCTCTCGTTGACGGGCTTCTTCGAGCTCGTCCTAGGCGAGGACCGCGCAAGCACCATGCCGCACATCGTGACCGAGCTCGACCTCAAGACTTCAGCGCTCACGGCACGCAACGCCTACAACGGCGACTTCGGCGCGCGGGTTGCGTTTCTGGATTGCAGCGAGGAGTTGCGCTCGGTCAGCGGTGACCGGGTCGAGCTCCTCGGGCGCAACGGTTCCGCGGCGCAGCCAGCGTGCATGCGGCGTGCGAAGCTGTCCGGCCGCCTCGGCGCCGGGCTCGACCCGTGCCTCGCCATGCAGGCGTCCCTCGACCTCGTCGACGGTCAGGAACACGAGGTCGCCTTCACCTTCGGTTCGGGCCGCGACCTCACCGACGCACGCACGCTGGTGACCCGCTTTCGGGGCACCGGAGCGGCGTATGCCGCTTTGGAGGTCGTCTGGGAGCAGTGGAAGCGGATGCTCGGCGCGGTGAACGTCCAGACCCCCGACCCAGCGCTGAACTTCCTCGCCAACGGCTGGCTCGTCTACCAGGTCTTGACGGCTCGTTTTTGGGGGCGCAGCGGCTTCTATCAGTCGGGCGGCGCGTTTGGCTTTCGCGACCAGCTGCAGGACGCCATGGCGCTCATTCACACCGCGCCTGCGCTGCTACGTGGGCAGCTCGTGCTGGCGGCGTCGCGGCAATTCCGCGAGGGCGACGTCCAGCACTGGTGGCACCCGCCGCAGGGCCGTGGAGTCCGCACCACCATCTCCGACGATTATCTGTGGCTGCCCTATGCGCTGTGCCGTTACGTGGCGACCCTCGGCGACACCGGCGTTCTCGACGAGCCTGTGGCGTTTCTCGACGGGCGGCAGCTCACGGGTGACGAGGACAGCTACTACGACCTGCCGGTGCGGTCCGAGGAGGTGGCGAGCCTCTACGAACACGCGGTGCGCGCCGTCCGCCATGGGCTGCGGCTCGGCGTGCATGGGCTGCCGCTGATGGGCGGTGGGGACTGGAACGACGGGATGAACCTGGTAGGCCAGGAGGGCAAGGGCGAGAGCGTGTGGCTGGCGTTCTTCCTGTACGACGTGCTCGGCAGCTTCGCGGGGCTCGCACGGCGCCGGGGCGATGGGGCGTTCGCAGACCTCTGCACGGCGGAGGCCCTGCGCTTGCGCGGTAACATCGAGGCCCACGGCTGGGACGGCGAGTGGTACCGGCGGGCGTACTTCGACGGCGGCACGCCGCTCGGCTCAGCGACCAACGTCGCCTGCCAGATCGACGCTATACCGCAGAGCTGGGCCGTCCTTTCGGGCGCCGCCAGACCCGACCGCGCAAAAAGCGCGCTGGCCGCCCTCGACGCACGGCTGGTGCGGCGTGACCTCGGGCTCATCACGCTCCTCGACCCGCCCTTCGACCACTCCGACGTCAAACCGGGCTACATCCAGGGTTACGTCCCAGGGGTGCGGGAGAACGGTGGGCAGTATACCCACGCCGCGGTCTGGGCAGTGATGGCGTTCGCCGCTGCGGGCGACGTCGCGCGGGCCTGGGAGCTCTTCAACCTCATCAATCCCGTGCACCACGGCGACACCCCCGAGGCCATCGCCGTTTACCAGGTCGAGCCCTATGTCGTAGCCGCCGACGTGTACGTCAACCCGCAGCACGCGGGGCGCGGTGGCTGGACGTGGTACACTGGTTCCGCCGGGTGGATGTATCGGCTCATCCTGGAGTCGCTGCTCGGGATCCACCTCGAGGTTGACCGGGTGCGCATCGCGCCGCTGATGCCTTCCGACTGGGCTTCCTTTGACGTCCATTATCGGCACCGCGAGACCTACTACCACATCCACGTGGTGAATCTCGGCGGTGGGGGGACCGCGGTGCGCCGGGTGGTCTGCGACGGCGTCGAGCAGCCGGACGCGGCGTTCAGACTATTCGACGACCACGGCGGTCACAGCGTCCGGGTCGAGGTCGGCGGCCTGAGCCCGCGTTGAGGGCCGGCAACCTGCAAGACGTGGCCGTCGTTCGGCCTGCCTCCAGGGGCAGTGTCTCGAGCCGAGGGGCGAAGCCCACGCTCGAGACCACTCCGCCGACGGAGTGTGGGGGCGCTTCGCAGTGCGGCGAACGGGCCCAATGCCCATTCGCTTTCGCCAGCCACGGGTCTGTCCAAGCTTTGTGGACGCAACGGGCCTGATGAGCGCGCCAAGGCTAGAAAATTGCCTCGCGCTGCGTCTGCCTCGACCATAGCCCAAGCTCGCCTAGGTGAACTGCGAGCGTGGAGGCAGAAGATGCGAATCTTGTTGGCGATGGCAGCTCTGGCTTTCTGGTTCCCGGTGAATCCAATCGTGGTGCCGGTAGAGACACCCGTAGACAACGGGACGGTCCTACTGCATGGCGTCGGCGCGCTGGAGCCAGGCTCCGGAGTCGAGGGCGTGTTGAGCAGCCAGATGGCGGCCGAGCTGCGAGAGTCCGGCGGCGCCCTTCTGATTTCGGGCCGCTCTGAGACCCCCTGCAGTGTCTGGGTGCGCTTCGGCGAGGTGAGTGACGAGATCGTGCTCGGCCCCCAGCTGCACGTCAGCTACCTGCCACTCGAGGATGTGGGAAACAACGCTGCGCTCTGGTCGCTCAACGGTGGCGAGTGCGGGGTGCAACTCGAAGGTGCGGTGCTCTTCGTCGGCGAGGCGGCCGCGTACGTTGGGGACTCTCCCGAGACCTACTGGCAAGAATACCGAGGCGAAATCGCTCCGGCTGTGCGATAGTGTGAACCCGGAACCTACCTGGAAGGCGCCAAGAACTCGCGGGCAGGGATGGCGGACGAAGGGGCCGCGCAGATTGTGCGCAACAACTCGATAGGAAAGCTGGAACAGACCGCCGAGGAGCGCCGCTCCGCTTGACTGATACTGACAGCGCGTGCTAGCAGATCCCAGTTGAAATGCGATACACGTTGGCTTCAAAATGGAAGGACCGACATGGGCAAAGTTCTGATAACGGATGACAGTAAGACCATCCGGACGATCTGCGAGTGGGTCCTCAAAGGCTCAGGTCATGAGTTGATCTTCGCGCAGGCCGCGGATGAGGCGCTCAGCCTCGCACGACAGCACAGGCCCGACGTCATCGTGTTGGACTACACGCTTCCGGACCAGGATGCCTACGACTTTTGCCGTTCGCTCAAGTCCAGCCCGGAGGTGTCGGGTAGCGCGGTCTTGATGCTCGGCGGTGCGTTCGGGCAGTTCGATGAGGACCGAGCGATGCAGTCCGGCGCGGACGGGACGTTGCTCAAACCATTCATGACCGACGATTTCGTTGGCATGGTGAACGACCTCGCTCAGCGTTCTGCCGCTGGAAGCGTGGCCCAGTTCGGCGCACAAACGTACGAACCCGAGCCCGAACCCGAGCCCGAGCCCGAGCCCGAGCCTGAGCCCGAACCAGAGCCTCAGTACGAAGATGAGGCCTATGTGGAGGAGGCAGAGGCGCCGTCGGCTCAGTCCGACGAAGGACGCTCTCGGTTCTCCTTCCCTTCGCAGCGTGGTGGAGCGGCCGCCGCAGGCCCGAGCAGGCGCTTCAGCTTCCCCAGCAAGCAGCCCACACCGTCTGGCGTTACCCGGCGCCCCTCCCCGCCCAGTTCGCCTCCGCCCGAACACGACCCAACCCCCCATACCCCAATCCCTGCACCGCCTCCCGCGCCCTACGAGCAACACCACCACGTTCCGGCGCAACAGCAACACCATCACACGCCCGCTCAACAGCAACAGGCAGTCTACCACACGCCGACCCCACAACCGACGCCAGTGGTCTCTGACGCCCCAGTCGCTGTCAGCGAAGCGATGGTTCGCAACGAAGTCCAGAAGGCCGTCAAAGAGATGTTGCCTGGGATCGTCAAAGGAGTGCTCAAGGAGCTCATCACTAAGGAGGTCACTCCACACCTGCAGAAGTGGGTCGAAAGCAAGGTCGAGGCCCTCGCTCAGAGGCTGATGAACGACCGCTTCCAGTGAGTGAGCTGCCTGAGCACGAAAGCAAAAAAGGAGACGCGCGCGTCTCCTCTTTGCTCTCTTGCTTACACCGCTACTTGATGATGATGCGCAGCCGAGGCCCAGTCGAGAGCCTCACGGGGCCCTCCGAGTGGTGCATGTCTCCGTCGATGATGAACGGAATCGGCTCCTCCGACTCGAAGAGCACGTCGCTCGCCACGTCGCTCGTAATGACACTGGGGTTCATGAGTTTGCCCACTCGGGCACGTGGCAGCTGCATGACGAACCTCGGAGTCGACCCGATGACCGCCAGCAGATTGAACTTGCCAGGCGTCTCACGGCAGCGCGTAAAAGGCCTAAAGCCCAAGCCCAGCTGCTCGATCGACGAAGCCAGAACCGCCTTGAACTCGCGACGCTCCCAGACCTCACCGTCGACCGTGACGCGGGCTTTGAATGGGCTCATCAGCTGCTTCGCAAAGCTCCCACCGATGACGCCCGAGAGCGCCCCCCTCACCAGCGTCGTAAAGCCCACCCAAGGACTCGGGTTGCCCGAGTTGTAATAGGCGTCTAGGAAATTGTAGATCAGCCCGTTGCCGAAGATGAATCCGTAGTGGACCTGCTCGCCGTGTTCGACCTTGAGAAGGTCTCGCTCGCTGATCTCAAAGGGCTCGCCCAAATGGTAATTCTCCGCGATCCGCAACACGATCTTGCCCGGTGTGCCCTTGATCCCAATGGCGTTCGAGATCGTGTTCATCGTCCCGCCTCGCAGGAAGGCGATCAACGGAAGAGGCGTCTCGCCATAGACATCGATGAACGTGCTCAACGTGACGTGGTTCGTCCCGTCGCCACCGTTGAGCGCAAGAACCTCGACCCCGTTCTCCTTGAATCGCTCGGCCACCTTCCGAATGTCATCGGGGTGTTTCGTCAGCTCGTGCCGGCTGTCGCTGTCACCCAAGATATAGCCCAGGCGCTTGACCTGTTCCGGGTTTCGCCGATTTCGTCTGCTGTTCGGGTTGGTGACGATACCGATTCCAGGCATGAATCCCCTCGTCCGTAGTTGGGTTGGTTCGTCCTCGGCTCGAAACGCTCGACCAAGACCATAGCCTCCTGTCCCATATCACACGAGCAAGCGTTCCGGCGAGCGCCCGTCTCGTCAGTCGTGAAGCGAACGCAAATCGCTCACAACTCGCAGCCAGAGATGGCGGAGGGTCGCGCTACAACTCGAAGCGTCCCACCACCGTCCAGTCGCTTGGGTCCACCTGCAGCAGCGTTTGCTCTGGGAGCAAGACCCACAGCGACCCGCCGCCGAACCTCAGGTCCAGCACTTTGCGCGGGAAAACGGCGCGGACATAGCGCTCCCCTACGAGGAAAGAGCCGACGAGTGTCCGCTCCTCGCTGTCCCAGACCTCCACCGCGCCGCTGGCATGGGCCGCGGCGAGCCATCGTCCGTCCGTCGAGAGCGTGAGGGCCGAGATGAAATCCTTCGCCCCAGACGTGGCGCGAGGACCCTCGCTGGTGAGTTCCCTGGATTGGTCGTTGAGCGTGTCGAAGGCGACCACTTCCGCTCGTTCTGGATAGAAGATCCAACGCGCATTGAGCGGCGTCGGCGCGTCGATGAGCTGGTCGTATGAGCGAAAGCTGTCGACGCTATCGACCCTGAGCCCCCCCTGTGCATCGACGCTGACCCATTCCGGACGCGCCCCCCAGAGCACGAACTGGTTGTCGGGGGCTCGTCCAACACCCTCGACGACGCCGACATTGTCGATGTCCCGAGCCCCGGTCGCGAAGTGGCTGTCCTCCACTGTCCAAGCGACGAGCGCCCCGTCACTGCTCACCCACAGCAGCACCTCGTCGATGAAGCCGACCAGCGCCGTCGGCCCTTGGCCGTACGCCATGCCCACCTCACGCGACGCGTGGGTCGTGTCGTCCCAGAGGTGCAGAGAATAGAACTCGTTGAGCACGGCGACGTGGTGACCACCGTTGGACACCTCGACCGCCTGCGCGAACTCGAGTCGCTCGACGTCTTCGATGCTGGCGATGAAACCACTGTCCGCGGTTCGCCAGAGGGAGACCCGATCGGCGGAGATGGTGGCGAGCACCGTGCCGTCGGGCGAAACCGCCAACTGGCGCACGTCCAGCTCATGTTTTTGGTAAGGAACCTCGGTCGACCAAGGAATGCCCGAAGGGCGCGCCATCATCACAGTCGGTTCCCCCGAGCACGACAGCGCCGTCGTGAGCACGAGAGCTATGAACGAAGAAATGAAAAGCCGCATGGCAATCTCGATTCGAACTTGGCGCAAGGGCACTGCTGCGAGCCACGAAATACTAGCCGGCGGAGCTCCGCGCAGCCCTCAACAGAATGGAGTCCGGGGGCACTTTGTTCCCACAGCAGGTAGGCTGACCCCGTGTTACGGAAACGGCGATAGTTTACAGACATAAGCGTTCTCGCCCGGCGGGTCAGCCACGAGGACTCGAGATGCCTAGAGGCCAGCAATTGCCGAGCGGACGACCGATTTTCGTACCGCAACCTGTCGAAATGATGCGAAAATCGGGCGTGACAAAAGGCCTCCTGCCTCCAGGTGCCATGAACACGCTGACGAAAAAGATCATTGCCCGCCTCTTCTTTCAAGACGACGGGTTCAGCCGAAACAAGAACTTCGCGTCCTATGAGGACCCGAAAGTGCAGCGCGCGGCGCGCTTGTTTCGCCACCTCAAGAGCCTCGAGGACGACATCGTGACCTACGGCCGGTCGGAGAACGTCTTCGTCGACGAGCCCGCTCCAGAGAAGGACACCGGCGAGGCGCGCATCCAGGTGACGATTCAGGACCTGAACTATCGGCGAACGGCCTACCTGACTCCGTTTGAGCTCGAACTGCTGCGGCAGAATCCAAGGGTTCGCGAGATCCTCGACGGTGTGCCGTGCTCCGAACCCTGAGCGAACAGCCAGCAAGGACCCTGGCCGAAGCCTTCACGCTGCACGGCGTGGGGCTGCACGGCGGACGGGTCGCGACGCTGCGGGTCGAACCGTCGCAACGCCTCGGGTTGCGCTTCGCCGAACCTGGCGCCGAGCCCGTTCCCATCGCAGCGATGCGCCTGGTGAGTGGCGACCACGCCAGCACTCTGGCGACGCCAAAAGGGCAACTCTACCGCGGCGTCGAACACCTCCTGGCCGCGCTCTGCGGCTGCCAAGTCGACGCCGCAGTCCTGTCGTTAGAGCAGGCCGACGAGGTGCCGATCCTGGACGGCAGCGCCGCGCCCTTCGCCGAGCGCATCGGCGCCGTCGGCCTGGTGTCGCTCGAGCGTCCGAGAGTCGAGCTGCACCTCGAGCGTGCCTTCGTCGTCGAGGGCCACGGCGCGCGCTATGACCTAAGACCAGCCCCTCACCTGCAGCTCGAGGTTCACCTCGAGTTCGGGGCTCGGTGGGGGACGCATCCGCGCTCGTTCTCCTGGGACGGTACGGCGTTCTCGACGACCTTGGCGGCGGCGCGGACGTTCACTTTTTCCGATTGGCTCGACGAGCTGCGAGCCAGAGACCTGATTCGCGGTGGGAGCCTCGACAACGCCGTGGTCTTCGAGGATGGACGTGTCCTCAACGAAGGGGGGCTTCGGTTTGCGGACGAACCCGCGCGGCACAAGACCTTGGACCTTCTCGGCGATCTCGCCCGACTCGGGGCGCCACTCTGCGCCTCGATCACGGCCCACCGCCCTGGTCATACCGCCAACGCTGCGCTGGTCCAGAGGCTCTCCCAGGAACTGTCTAGCTCGGCGCTCTAGCGTCACGGCTCAGGGGTTGACAAAGCCGCCGCCGCGCGGCGCAATGCGGCGCAACAACTCGCAGGCTAGCGGGACAGGGCCACCAAAAGAAATTGAGGTCACCATGCAGACTCGCGTTCAATCCCTTCTCCTCGTCGTCGCCCTGCTCTTCGCAGCCGTCCTGAGCACCTCGTGCGGGGCCTCCGTGCAGATCCCTTCCAAGCCCATGCCCTCCGGCGCCACCTTCACCGGCCTGTGGTACTCGAACTACGGCGACATGAAGCTGGTGCAGAAGGACGACTCGGTCACCGGGACCTTCGATTACAAGACTGGCGGCCGCATCGCAGGGACTGTCACCGGCGGCGTGCTGAGGTTCGACTGGGTTCAGGACGGAGATCTCTCCGTCGGACGCCGCGAGATCACCGGCAAGGGCTACTTCGTCATCTCCGACGACGGACTCAAGTTCGAAGGGCAGTGGGGCTATGGCGACAACCTGACGGACGGGGGAACCTGGACCGCCGAGAAAGCCGTTGAGAACTACGACAAGTAGAGCCCTGCTCACCACCGATTCTCGCCTCAAGTCCAGTTCCTGCCTATGCTCTAGGACCACTACGGGGGCCGCGGTGAGCAATGAAGATGGGCAAACAACAGGTCTGGCGTGGAATCTTGGTGCTGAGCCTGTGCGCTCTGGCGCTTGCCGGCTGTGAGCAGAAAACAGCCAAAGACGCACACCGGGCGACCCTCACCGCCATATCGGTCCGCCAGAGCGCCGTCGACGTCGCCAAGCGCATGGCCGCACGACCAGACCCCAGCTGTGCCCAGTTCCCTGCACAAGAGCGGTTCGAGCGGTGGGACCGCTCGATCACCAGCCTACACACCCAAGTCTCGTTGCTCAATCCGCAGCGTTCGCTGGCCTGGGGGACGGTTCTTGACCAAACCCTGCGCGTGCGACAACACAGCGGCAACCTGGCGTTCGTCGAGCTCGACTCCCTACAGCTCGACTCTGGCCCTCACGAACGCACGCGCGAGCTGCGCCGCGTGGACGGCGAGTGGTTCGCGCGCGAGGACGGCTTGCCGTTCATGCGTTCACCCTCGTTGGGCGCGCAGGGCGCCGACGAAGTCGCCCGCTCCGTCGAGTCTTTCGACCGGCTGATGTCCCTCGCCGGACCTCTCCAGGCGAGCGACGAGGGCCACTTTACAGGCCCCACCGACACGCCCAACGTTCGGTGCACCTTACCCCAAGGCACAGCGCCCCTCTGGCTCACTTCACTGCGAAAAGACTTCAAGCCCACCTCCGTGACCGCCACGGTCGAGCGCGACACCCACGGCACCCCGATTCGCCGCCACCTCGAGTTGAGTCTGCGAGCACGAGACCTCAGTGAGCTCGAGCTGCGCGTCGTCCTCGACGAGACCTTCGACCCAGGCGCGGGCGAGGTCGTTCGGGCTCCAGAGACAGCCCTGAGCGCAGGCGGCCCGCGAGATTTCACCCAGGTCAACGCCCTGATGCGCAGGGCGGCAGCGCGGCGACTGCTGCCCCCCAACCTGCAATGGTGAAATCAGCTCGAGAACCTCTCGAGAACGAGCTGGTAAGCGTCGGCACCAATCAGGCTCCGCCAACCGTCGCCGACTGGCGTCGGGGAGAGCAGGCGGCGTTTTGCGTCGATGACGCGCTGGGCGGCTTGCTCGAGCTGCGCCCGAGCCCGCGCGTCGCGTTCGGCGAGTCGGACCAAGGCAGCATGCGCGCGCTCCCAGCGCTCTCGCTCGTGGCAGACCAAAAAGAAGTCGATGCCCGCCTCTAGCCCCAGCTGCACGGCCTCCTCCACAGTGTAGCGGTCGGCCACGGCCTTCATATCGAGGTCGTCCGACACGATGAGCCCGTGGTAGCCCAGCTCCTCACGCAGAATTCCTCGCAGGATCGGGCGCGAGAGCGTGGCGGGATGGTCGGGGTCGAGTTTTGGCAACAAGATGTGGGCGGTCATCAGCATGGGCATTGCCGCCTCGACCGCGGCTCTGAAGGGGACCAGCTCGAGCCCATCCAGCCGTTCCCGAGCGAAGTCCAAGACGGGCAGGGCGAGGTGGCTGTCGAGGTCGGTGTCGCCATGCCCTGGGAAATGCTTGCCACAGGCGACGATGCCGGCGTTCGCAAGCCCCTTGGCGAAGGCCACTGCGAGGCGGCCCACCTGTTCGGGATTGGCGCTGAACGCCCGGTCGCCGATGATGGGATTGGCGGGGTTGGAGTCGACGTCGAGCACGGGCGCAAAGTTGACGTTGAAGCCGAGCGCCGCGAGCTCTCGCCCGACGATCTCCCCCAACTGCGCGGCCAACTCGGGATCGTCGTGGCGGCCCAACGCGCGCATGGCGGGGATGGGCGACACGCCCAACGACTCGACCAGTCGTCGCACCCGGCCGCCCTCTTGGTCCACGCAGATCCACGGCAGGAAAGGCAGTGGGAGCGCCAGCGTGTGCAGATTGAGGGCCCGAACCTGTTCGAGGTCCTCGATGTTGCGACGAAAGAGGAGGGTGCCGCCAATGCGTCCCTCCACCAACGCCTTCTCGACGTAGACGGGCAGTGTCTCTCCGTCGAAACCGACGGCCAAGAGCTGGCCAGCTGCTGCTTGCAGGTCGAGATCGTGTGCTTTCATACGTCCATCCTTGGCTTCTTGGGCTCACCGACTTGGATTCGGGTGCAGTTTGCGGCGCGTCACAATGCGGCCCTTTGTGAGTGTGAACGAAGCGGAAAAATGAGCTCCGCGCTCTCC
>PFUG01000150.1:0-12222 GCA_002789955.1 Deltaproteobacteria bacterium CG_4_9_14_3_um_filter_63_12
TGGCTCAGCAGACTATTGCGACAACGGCACCACCACCTCCTGCCCCTCCGGCAACGGCCTCTACTGCGGCAGCACCTTGGGCCTCAACTCCAAGACTCTCTACGACTGCCAGAACGGCAACACCTCGGTCGTCGAAGTCTGCGGCGTGAGCTGCGTCGTCGCCGCCGCCGGCCAGGCCGACTACTGCAACAACGGCTCGACCTCCTGCCCCAGCGGCAACGGCCTCTACTGCGGCGCTAGCCTCGGACTCAACGCCAAGACCCTCTACAACTGCCAAAACGGCACCAACACCGTGGCCCAGAACTGTCCGAACTCGTGCGTCATCGCCGCCGCAGGCTACCCAGACTATTGCATCTGAGGCTCGCGCGCGTCGGTCGTTGTGCGTGCAACGCTTCGGGCTTCCACGACTCGCCGCAATGGGTGCCGATGGGGGCTTGGGCGTTGGTGGCGAGAGGCCGTGTTCTGCGCTCTGGACCTACTCTCGGCACATGGCCGCTGCGGGACACGGGCGCGTGGCACGGGTTCGGCGGAGCGGCACCGCGCCAGGTATGACTTTTGTCATCGCAGATCAATGCGGTATCATCGGCACTCCACTGTGCGATGCTTGGAGGCCCGATTTGTCCGAGAAACGAAAGATTGAACGCACCGAGATTGAGTGGTTTGCCAAAATCCGTCATTCGGGTGGCGAGTTCACTTGCAAGGCGCTGGACCTGAGCGTCGGGGGGATTCGGTTGGAGCTGAGAGGTCCGAGGCTCGATGTCGGCCTGGAGGTCGATGTGGATTTCGAGTTGCCCGACACCGACCGGACCATGGCTCTGAAGGGACAAGTGGCGCATCACGACGGAGCGACACTGGGCATCGAGTTCAAGAAGCCCAAAGCCGGCGTTCGCAAGGCCATCGAAGCGTTCGTCGCTGGCGAGTAGGGCCCCGCCCCCGTCCCAGGGCCCCCATGCCGACCCATGCCGGGTCCCGCGGCGCTAAAGCGTCGAAACGTCTTCCACCGGCAATCCAGTCCAGTCGACTGGCGTTCCTTGCTCGGCCTGCGCTCTGAGTCGTTCGGTGAGCGTGCGGACCTCAGTGGCCGACAAGGGTGAGCGCAGCCAGGTGATGCCGGGCTCCTTGCGGTACCAGGTGAGCTGCCGTTTGGCGAAGCGTTTGGTGTCCCGCTTGGCCCCCTCGAGAGCCTCGTCCGAGCGCATCTCGTTGCAGAGCATGGCGGCGGCGTGGCGGTATCCAAGGGCCTTCAATGGAAGAACCTCGCGGCTCAGCCCAGCGCTGAGCAGCTTCTCGGTCTCGGCGATCAGGCCGCCGCTCCACATCTCGTCCAGGCGTTGCTCAATGCCTTGGTAGAGAAGCTCGCGAGGCCGTGCGCAGCCAACGAGGCAGGAACGAAAGCGCTCCTCGGCGAAGCCGTGCGCCTCTTGCGCATCGGACATCTTGCGGCCAGTCAGTGTGTAGACCTCGAGCGCACGCTCGACGCGCACCCAGTCGTTGGAGTGGATACGGGCCGCGGTCTCTGGATCGACGCGCCGCAGCTCGTCATACAGCGCCTCCACTCCCTCGAGATCTCTTCGCTCGCGCAACACTGCGCGGATCTCGTCGCTACGGGCCGGCACCTCGACGAGACCGAAGCGCAGGGCACGCTGATAGAGGCCGGTCCCGCCTGCGGCGAGCGCGATCTTGCCGCGACTGTGGATGTCTTGGACCGTCTCCGCGCCGAGCTCGGCGAAGCGCGCGGCGTCGAAGGAGTCGCCTGGGTCTATGATGTCGACGGCGTGAAAGCGCACGCGAGCGCGGTCCGCGGCGGACGGCTTGTCGGTGCCCACGTCCAAGCCACGGAAGACCTGCATGGAGTCGGCGTTGATGACCTCGCCAGGGAGCGCCTCGGCCAGCTCGACGGCGAGGCGGGTCTTGCCCGACGCCGTGGGTCCGACGAGCAAGATCAAAGGCGGCTTCTGTGGGCTACTTTCGACGATTGCACGCATGTTATCTGCGGTCGAAGCGCTTCTCGAGTTCTTCGATGGGGAGCTTGAAGTAGACGGGCCGGCCATGTGGGCAGTGGCCTCTGAAGTCAATGGTGTCCATCTGCGTGAAGAGGGCGTAGGCCTCGTCTGGGGTGAGGTGGTCGCCGGCTCGTACTGAGCCGTGGCACGCCATGCGGCTCAGCACCGACTCCTTCGCTTCTTCGAGGCGAGTGGAGCGGTCCGAGTTCGAGAGATCGTCGATGGCGTCTCGCAGGACCCGGTCGGTCTTGGCGCCGGAGAGGATGCCGGGAACGGCCTTGATGGCGAAGGTGTTGTGACCGAACGGCTCGATGTCGAAGCCGACCTCTTCGAAGAAGGCGTGGAACTCTTCGACGATCGCGGCGCGCAGGGCGTCGAGCTCGAGCTGCACCGGGAAGAGGAGCTGCTGCGCCTCTGGGGTGCGGTGACGCCACGAGGATTTGAGGCGCTCGAAGGTGATGCGCTCGTGCGCGGCGTGTTGATCGATAATGACCAGCCCGCCGCCGTCGTTGGCGATCAGATAGGATTTGGCGAACTGTCCGATGTAGACCAGGCGGCTGAAGTAGGCCTCGCCAGGGGGGCCAACGTCTCGCAGGCGTGCGGGCAGCGTTACGGTCGGCCCGTCTGGAGCGGAGTCGTCCGTCGCACGGGCGGTCTGCATGAGACGCGTGACCCAGTCCGGCGCTGACTCGTTATTGTAGAGTCCGGCGAGCTTTCGTTGGACCGGAGTGTCGACGGTGCGAAGGTCTTCGGTCGGGTCAGTGGTTGTCGGCTCGTCTTCGTCGGTCGGCACGTCGAAGCTCCAGGTGGCCTTGCGTGTCGGTGTCTGTGGGCTCTGTCCCGTCCACGGTGCCTTGGCGAGCCCTTCCCGAAGGGCGCGAAAGACCGTGCGGAAGATGACGTCGTTGTCCTGGAAGCGCACCTCGATCTTGGTGGGGTGCACGTTGACGTCGACGAAAGCAGGAGGAACCTCGAGCATCAGCCCGACGACTGGGGTCTGGCCTTTGTGCATGAGCTCGCGGTAGGCGGTGGAGATGGCCGCGGAGATGGTCCGGTCTTTGACGAAGCGGCCGTTGACGAAGGTGAATTGCGAGGCGTTGCCGCGGCTGTGCAGGCTTGGAGCGCCGAAGTAGCCGCGGATCGTGCATCCGGCGACTGTGGGCAGGCTGGGCAAGGGGAAGAGGGAGTCGTAGGTCTCCCGTCCGAGGATGGCCAGCAAACGGTCGCCAAGCTCGAGGTTTGGTGGCACGTCGAAGCGCTTGGTGCCGCCGTGTATGAGCTTGATGTGGATGTCGTGGTTGACCAGTGCGAGCTGCTGCAACGAGGCCTGCACCCGGCGCAGCTCGGTGGGGACTTGCTTGAGGAACTTGAGTCGCGCGGGGGTGTTGAAGAAGAGGTTGCGAATCTCGATGCAGGTTCCGGGTGCAGCCGCGGCCTCTCTAATGGACACGATACGTCCGCCATCGACTTCGATGCGGGTTCCCACCAACGCGTCCTTGGGCTGCGTGGTCAGTGTCATCTTCGAGACGGAGGCGATGGACGGCAGCGCTTCTCCTCGGAAGCCCAGGGTCAGAATGGCGGAGAGGTCCTCGACGGTTCTGATTTTGCTGGTCGCATGCCGCTGCAGGGCGAGCTCGGCATCTTCGGGCACCATGCCGATGCCGTCGTCGGTGATGCGGATGAGCTGCCGTCCTCCGTCCTCGAGCTCGACGGTAATGGAGCGAGCTTCGGCGTCTATGGAGTTCTCGACGAGCTCTTTGACGGCGCTGGCCGGCCTCTCGATGACCTCCCCAGCGGCGATCTGGTTACAGAGCGCGGGAGGGAGGAGCTGAATTCTCGGTCTCGATGTTTGAAACATGGTGCGACGGGGAAAGGGTTTAGGCGAGAGGTCGGAGCGAGCCTAACTGAACACCCGCGCAGATGTCCAGTTGAGAATGCGCGGACGCTGGCGAAACGTGGCCCTAAAACCAAGGCGGCGTCTGCTCTATCGAGCCGACGCCGCCAGATCTCATTTCGAGGAGCGGAGCTACTCGTTCGCAGCGACCTCAGAACCAGAGGGAGTCAGGAACGCCTGGTTGACCTTGAACTGACCGCTCTCCTGAGCCTGGTCGAAGAGCGCCTGAACCCAAGGACCGTAGGACTGCAGTGAGGGCTCGGGGTGGGAGAGGGTGATGACGGAGCGCCAATCACCGAGCAGTGCGGCGGACTTTTGCTGACGAATCGTTTGAATGAGGCGCTCTTTCTGGCCTGCGAACTGCTCGTCGGTGCCGGTGTCAGCCTTCTTCAGCTTGGCGATCACTCGGCTGCCTTCGACGGTGTAGACCTTAGGAGCCAGCGGGCTCGCTTCGGTGAGCGTGAGGGCGGCGCGAGCCAGCTCGGGGGCATCGCCGATCATGGGGAGGCGGCTCCAGCTGCCGTAGGAGGCGCCGCGGAGGCTGAAGGGCCCGGTCTCGGCGACATCGACCTTGACCCTCTGCGGGGCTTCCTCTTCGGCCTTCTTCGGCTCGTCGGCGGGATTGGCGTCGTCGGGAACAACGGTGGGGTCGACGGCGTCGACTGGAGGAACCTCGGCAGGGGTCTCTGCGTAGAGGACGGCCTCCAGCGCGGCGGCGAACTCTTCGCCGTTCTTGACCCTCTCGAAGATCGAGTTGGCGACTTCGTCCATCTTCTTGTCGGCGCGTTCGGCCTTGATGAGAGTGCTGGCGATGTCGGACTGGACCTTGTCGAGAGGAGTCTCGGTGGCGTCGAGTTTCTCTTCGATGCGCACGACGTTGTAGGTCAGGTCGGTCTCGAAGGCGACGATCTCCCCGACTTTCTTGTCGCCGAGCGCATCGCGGTGCTGCTTGGAGAGGTTCTCGAGCTCCTCGGTGCCGCGGTCGCCGCCGTTAGCGCGGTAGACGAGGGCTTCGTTGTACTTCTCGGCGGCCTCGTCGAAGGCCATGCTGTTGTCGATGACGGCCTTCTTGAGGATCTTGAAGCGCGTGTCGGGAGCCTTGGCCTTGTCGGTCTCGGTGCCAATCTGTCGGAGCATCTTGTCGTTTTTCTGGACGATGATTTCCTTGAGGTGGACCTTGGCGGGGGTGGAGTATTCGGACTTGTTTGCGGTGAAGGCGGCCTTGACCTCGTCCATGTGCTCGGCGAGGAAGGCGTTGACTTCGGCGGCAGTGGGGGCCTCGAAGAGGTGCTCGACGTGCATGGGCTCGAGCTTGATGAACTCGAGGTCAGTGCGGTTCATGCGCTTCTCGAAGAGGTCTCTGACCTCGACCTGGGAGACGACGAGGGAGGTCTCGAGCATGGTGAGGTAGTTGCGGGCGAGGAGCTCGCGTCGCTTGTAGGCCTCGTAACGCTCGGTGGGGAGACCGTAGTAATCGAGGAAGTTCTTGTAGCGCTCTTTGTCGAACTTCCCGCCGCTGATGTAGCGCAGCTGGTCTGGGTTTCCCTTCTCCCAGTCGACGATGTACTGACGCAGCTCGTCGTCGGAGACGCGGAACCCGGCGTCCTCGGCCTTCTCGGCGACGAGCAGGGTGGTGACCATGTTGTAGAGGACTTGGCGTTGAGCCGCCTTGAACTCTTTGTCCCCGCCACGCAGCGTATCCCCGAAGGTGCGCATCGTGCCGCTCTTCACATCGGAGTCGTTGATCTCGAAGTTTCCTGCTTCGGCCACGATGATTTGCGTCTGTGGGTCGCAAGAATCAGTCGATGGCAGACCGAACATGAAAACGAAAACGACGATCAACATCCCGAAGAGGACGTAGATTAGGAAAGATTGAGAGTGGCGGCGCATGCTTTGAAGCATCGTCCAAGCCTCGCAGGTTGGGGTAGAGTGGCCGAAACGGTCTAAAGACATGGACTTCCGGGGTTCGAGCCTGCAGGCTCGAGCGTTCGAAGTCGGTTCCCTAGAACCACATTTGGCGTGTCCAAATTGGACCCACGCCATTCAAATTTGTGGCCGCGAGACAATAGGGAGGTCGCCCGCGGTTTTCAAGGCTAATAGCATCGTGAAATGCTTTCTCGGTTTGATCGGGTTTCGCTCGCTGCTCGGCACCGAAGTCGGAGCAGTCGAGCATTTCATGCGGGTTTCCGCGCCCGCACCCTGCGAGTCCCTTCATTTTCGCGCCAAACAGCAGAATTCTATCCCGCGCTAGGAGGTTGAGACTGGACAGCGCACCCAGCTTCGAGTTATGAGCGCCACTTGGCTGTGCCCCGTAGACAGCGAATTCGCTGCAGCGAATCGCGACGGTTTACGGTGTCTTACGACGAATCCATCCGGTTCAGTGTCGCCGCTCTGCGGCCAAGCGCCTGGGAACTAACCGCCTCCGACGAGACGGTCAGACAAAAGAAGCATGATCTTCGACAAGCTGTTCGGGCTCTTCTCGAACGATCTCGCCATCGACCTCGGGACGGCAAACACCCTGATCTACGCAAAGGGCAAGGGCATTGTTCTGTGCGAGCCCAGCGTCGTCGCGGTGCAAAAGGATGCGCGAGGTGGAAAGCGGGTTCTCGCCGTTGGGCGCGAGGCCAAAGAGATGCTCGGGCGCACACCGGGGTCGATCATGGCGATCCGCCCGATGAAGGATGGTGTGATCGCCGACTTCGAGATCACCGAGGCGATGCTGCGGCATTTCATCACTCGAGCACACAACCGAAAGACGCTGGTCCACCCGCGGATCATCATCTGCGTTCCCTTCGGCATCACCGAGGTCGAGAAGCGAGCGGTCCGCGAGAGCGCAGAGTCTGCCGGAGCGCGCGAGGTCTACCTCATCGAAGAGCCCATGGCCGCGGCCATCGGGGCTGGGCTGCCCATCATGGAGCCGTCGGGCAACATGATCGTCGACATCGGCGGTGGCACGACTGAGGTCGCCGTCATCAGCCTCGCCGGCATCGTCTATTCCAACAGCGTGCGTGTGGGTGGAGACAAGATGGACGAGGCCATCATCCAGCACATGAAGCGCAAATATAACCTCCTCATCGGCGAACGCACCGCCGAGCACATCAAGTGCACAATTGGCATGGCCTACCCCTCGGAGCAAGTGGTGACCATGGACGTCAAGGGCCGGGACTTGGTCGCGGGTCTGCCCAAAACCATCGAGATTAACTCCGACGAGATCCGAGACTCCCTGCAAGAACCCATCAACGCCATCCTCGAGGCCGTCCGCAACGCGCTCGAGCAGACTCCGCCCGAGCTCTCGGCGGACATCGTCGACAAGGGCATCGTGCTCGCCGGAGGCGGCGCCCTGCTGATGAACCTCGACATCCTTCTCAGAGAAGAGACCGGTCTACCGGTCCTGCTGGCCGACGACCCGCTCACCGCGGTGGTATTGGGCTCCGGTCGAGCGCTCGACCAGCTGAACCTCCTCCGCGAAGTTACCCTCCACTAGCGATGCGTCTGGACCAGCGAATCGGGCTCCTCGGCTCCGTCGCGTTCCTCGCCGCATCAAGGGCTTGAGCAGTGAAGGAGCTCCTTCGCCGATATCGCAACCCTTGCCTGGTCATCCTCATGATCGCGCTGCCGCTCTACCTGCTCGGCGCGAACAAGGGGTCTCGCGAGCACCCTAATCTCGTCGACCGCAGCCATCAGCGGGTCATCGGGTATCTGCAGTCGCAGAGCGATGGCCTCTTCGGACGCCTCGGTGGTTTTTGGGACGACTACATCGATCTGGTCGACGTGAAGTCCGAGAATGACCGCCTGCGTGACGAGAACGCTCGGCTTCGCGAGGTGAACACGCGGCTGCAAGGCATCCTGCAGGAGAACGCACGCCTGGCGAAGATGGCGGGCTTCCGTTCGTCGAGGCCAGCCCTCGAGCTCGTCCCGGCCCGAGTGATCGCCGCCGATGTCTCGCCCTTTTTTCGCGTCATGCGGCTGCGCCTCGACGTTGGGGCCGGTGAGGTCACGCCTGGCATGCCGGTGGTCTGCCCGGAAGGCATCGTGGGACAGATCGAGTCCGTCAACGACGGCTATTGCGATGTGATGTTGGCCATCGATCCCCGCTCCAAGATCGACATCCTCACTCAGAACAACCGGGCCCGAGGCATCCTCAGCGGGCTGAGCAACGAGAGCGACTACCTGGCCAAGATCGGGTTCCTCTTGCGCCGCGACGAGGTCGAGGTCGGTGACGTCGTCGTCACCAGCGGGCGCGGCCATCGCTTCCCCAAGGAGCTTCTGGTCGGCCGCGTCTTGGAGATCGAGAAACAGGAGTTCGGGCTCTATCAGACCGCGATCGTAGAGCCGGCCGTCGATTTCTCCCGTCTCGAGGAAGTCTTCATCATTCGCAACGTCTCCGCGCTCGACCCGAGCCCAGCCCCGAAGTGAGCCCTCGATGGTCCTGCTCGGCAACGTATTGGCTGCGATCCTGCTCCTGATCGGCACCTCCTCGATGCTGCTGGCCATCGGCGTCAACAGTTGGGTCGTCCACAGCGGCATCATCGCGGCCGTCTACGTTTCCATGCGCCGACCTTTCCACGAAGGGGCGATCACCATGCTGATCGTCTGCTTCGTCGCCGACGGCCTCGCGTCCGGGCCGCCCGGATTGCACGCGCTGCTCCTTTGCTTCGTCTTTTTCGTGGTCTTCGGCATCGCCCAACGCGTCGGCGGGCGATTTCTGATGGCCATGTTCGTGTTGTCATTCGGAGCCAGCATTACCATGGACCTGGCCGAAGCGATGCTCGTGAGTCTCTTCTACCCCGACGTCGACGGCCTCAGGATCTTCCTGCGTACAGCGCTGCAAAGTGCCACCGTCACCGGCCTGCTCATGGTGCCCTACGCCATGACGTTGAACGCCGTCGAGCGGTTCTGGAGAAGCAAGATGGAACGCAACGTCGTCGTCGACTGAGAGGCCAAGACCACAGCGTAGAATCTAGGGGTGGGGATCGCACGAAGGCCTTGCAGGATGAACCCCCTTCGAGTAGGAAGCCACCTGCGCTCGCGTGAAGCAGCAGGTCGAAGCCACGAGCGTCGGCCCGTCCGCATTGGGTCCGACGCCACTGGGCCGAAACAGGTCCCTGGAAGGATTCCACGAGACGAACCGGTCCGATAGGTTGCCGGTTTTTTCGAGACGAACGTCGTGAGGAGACCTTGATGTCCTTCATATACGAGGGATCGATGGATCTAGTCTGGAGTCTTCGAAAGGGGGGCCGATGAGAGCGCCGGTCGAGCCCAACATCGATGCCATCGTTGCCTATGTCCCTGGCAAACCTGCGGACGAGCTAAAGCGTGAGCTCGGGCTCGAGCACGTCGTCAAATTGGCGAGCAACGAGAATCCACTCGGCCCAAGTCCCCTCGCCATCGAGGCCATCAAGCAGAGCCTCTTGGAGGTTCACCTCTACCCCGACGGTGGCTCGTTCTATTTGAAACATGGTGTTGCCGAGTTCCTCGACGTCGCTCGGGAATCGTTGTTGCTCGCCAATGGCTCCAACGAGGCCATCGAGATCATTCTCCGCACCTTCCGACGCCCCAACAGCCGCATTGTCACCGGACAGTCTTCGTTCATCATCTACAAGCACGCAGCGACCGCAGCGCACTACGAGGTCGACGAAGTCCCGCACGCCGGGTTGCACCTCGACCTCGACGCCATGTTGGCGGCCATCGGCGAGAACACCCGCTTCGTCTTCATCGCCAATCCCAACAATCCGACCGGTCAATACGTCGGAGAGGCCGCCCTAACCAGGTTCCTCGAGCGCGTGCCCGTGGACACCTTGGTCGTGCTGGACGAGGCCTACTGTCACTACACCTGCAACGAGGACTACCCTGACGGGCTCAAGCTGATGAAGAGGTACCCCAACCTCATCGTCCTGCGCACGTTCTCGAAGATCTACGGCCTGGCGGGGCTGCGCATCGGCTACGCGGTCCTGCAGCCCGAGCTGGCGAACTACTGCAATCGAGTGCGCGCCCCGTTCAACGTGAACCTCATTGCCCAAAACGCCGCGCTCGCCTCGCTAGCCGACAGTGAGTTCGTGCGTCGCTCGGTCGAGCTGAACAACGAGGGGATGCGCGGGATGTTGAGCGGCGTCCGAGAGATGGGGCTCAAGGCCGCAGACAGCGCCGCAAACTTCATCCTGCTCGAGCTCAACAAGCCCGTCGTCGAGGTCTTCAAGGCGCTCTTGCTGCGAGGGGTGATCGTACGCCCCATGGTCGGCTATGGGATGCCCTACTCGGCCCGCGTCACCATCGGCCTGCCCGAGGAGAACCAACGATTCCTCCAAGCCCTGTCCCAAGTTCTCTGATGTCAGGAGTGCACTGTTGATCGTTGCCGTCGACGGCCCGAGTGGGGCCGGCAAGAGCACAGTCTGTCGCACGGTCGCTGAGCGACTAGGGTTTACCCTGCTCGACACGGGCGCGCTCTATCGTGCCGTCGCGTTCACCGCCTTGGAGCACGGTCTGGAGCTCTCTGATGGCGAGGCGCTGGGCGAGCTTACGCGCGGTCTGGAGATCTTCTTTGACACCAGCGAGCGAGGCGAGCAGCGGGTCTTCGTCGATGGGCTCGACCGCACGCAGGCCATCCGCGCGGCCGCGGTCAGCCAGTGCGCCAGTATCGTCAGCGCGCACGCCCCGGTGCGAGCCGCGCTCCTGGAGCAACAGCGTACCCTTGGTCGGCGCTCCGACACCATCGTCGAAGGTCGAGACATTGGAACCGTCGTTTTCCCGGACGCCGAGCTGAAGGTCTACTTCACGGCCACCTCGCACGCGCGCACCTTACGCCGCCTCGAGGAGCTGGCGGAGCGCGGCGAAGAGGCCGACTACGAGCAGGTCTTCGAGGCCATCGAGGAGCGCGACGCCCGGGATCAGAACCGTGACGTCGCCCCCCTGCGACAGCCCGCCGACGCCATCCTGCTCGACACCTCTGACCTCGACTTCGAAGGCTCTTGCGAGGCCCTCGAGGAGCTCATTCGAGACCGCCACCTCCGCTAGATCGTGCTCCGCGACGGGGCGGTTCCAGAGCGGCCGGCAATACTGGGTTCCTCTTCCCTCGGTGGGGTGGCCGGCGGGACCCCATTTGCGGGTTCTTGCGAGCCGAGGGCGCGTATTCTTTTAGCATATTCTCCAGGAGTGTCGTATTCGTTTTCACGTACTAGTCGACGCTGGCGGATTTAGGACATCAGGCAAGTGCTCAAAATTATTTAATCAAGGTCGGAACTTTCGTCCGGCACGACAGTTGCGATACATACAGTCGAGAAGCTTTCACAGGAGGCTCCAATGTTCTCGACTCGCACCCTCACCCTCATCGCCTTCGCCCTCTCCCTTTGGGCTTGCCAGGAGGACGACCCACGGACGCAAGCCGACGCCGGCGCCGCTCCGCGGGCGGCGAGCCCCCACTCCGCTCTGGGCGCCTCGGACCTGCTGGCCGTCGAGAGTGCTATCGACTCGTGGGTTGCTACCTCCGGACAGACCAACACCTGGCTGGAGGTTCTGCACACCTCGAGCGAGCTTCGGCACGCGGACCTCATCGAGCCCCTCCCTCGAACCTCCCCCCTGCTCGTCGAAGCCGAGCGCCTCACTCCCACAGGTGAGGCCCTGCTCGCCGCGCTGGACACGGGCGTCGAACAAGCGCTGGACGGCTCGGGACTGCACCGGGAAGCCATTCGAGACGCCCTCGAGCAAGCGAACCGCAGCGCCGCTGACGCCCGACAACAGCGACGAGCGCTGGTCAGCTACCTGCTCGGCCTACACCTCGTACCGCGAGGCGCGCAGGGGCTCAGCGCCCGCATCGTCGAGACGCTCGCCGTCGATCCTGAGGCTCGAGCCTACTTCGACGCCCTGGTGGCCGCGTCGGAGCTGCAACAACGCAGTGCAATCCGCGCCGAGCTGCTCCTACTCGACGGCGCGCTCGACTTCGCGAAGCAATCGAACGTGGGCAACCTAAACCAGCTCACGGCGCAGGAGATCGCCGAGTTCGGTGACCCAGTCCCCGAAAACCGCCGCGACGAAGTCCTGAAACGCCGCCTCGAGAGCGTCTTGGGCGCGATCTCCGAGGCGAGGGAGCCCTCGACACTCGCTGCGCTCTTCGAGAGCTTCGTGCCGGGCTTCGAGCAGTACGACCGGCTGGTCCAGGCCCGCCAACGCTATCAGAGCTTCGTCGACGCAGGCGGCTGGGAGGTCGTGGCGCCGCAGAAGCTGCATTTGGGCAGCAAGGGACCGACGGTCAAAGCCCTGAAGCGCAGGCTCCAAGCCGAGCTGTACTACTCAGGCAAGCTCGACAACAGGTTCGACGAGGGACTCGAGCAA
>PFUG01000150.1:12232-20645 GCA_002789955.1 Deltaproteobacteria bacterium CG_4_9_14_3_um_filter_63_12
AGCACCAGATGGACGTCACCGGCAAGCCCCACTCCTTGTTCTGGGCGAGCTTGAACGTAACCGCCGAGACTCGCCTCGCACAGATCGAAGAGAACCTGCACCGTTGGCGCCGCGCTCACGCGCACCCCACCAACGCCTTTGTCTTCATCAACGTCGCCGACTTTTTCGGCGAGCTGTGGCGCGACGGCCAGCGCGTCCACCGTTTCGCCATCGCCACGGGCAACAAGACCAAGGTCTGCGACGTGGAGACCCAGACGCTGCGCTACGCCAACGCGACGCCGCTGCAACACGCTAAGCTCGAGTACCTCGTCATCAACCCCTATTGGGTGGTCCCCCCGCGCATCGAGAAGGAAGAGTACCTGGAGAAGATCGTCGCCGATCCGAACTGGCTGCGCGACAACCGCTTCGAGTTTTTCTCGCAAGGCAACCACACCGTCTTGCGCCAACTGCCTGGCGACGACAACGCGCTGGGCCGGGTCAAGTTCATCTTCCCCAACGAGTACTCGACCTTCATGCACGACACCCCCAACAAGAAGGTTTTTCAGAAGCCAATCCGCGCCTTCAGCCACGGTTGTATGCGGGTCGAGGGTCCGTTGGCGCTGGCGCAGCTGCTCCTCGAGCAGGAAGGGAAATGGGATGATGCCCAGCGTGCCCTCGACGAGGAGCTCCCCGCCGCCACCATAGGCCTCTCCCAGCCCGTCGACGTCTTCGTCGACTACTTCACGGTTCGCGTCGACGAGCTCGGCGACGTTCACTTCCTCGCCGACATTTACAACTATGTCGCTGACGGCATCGAGCCGCCTGCCGAGGGCGCTAACCATTGCCGTCCGCACTCCGGCGGGGGCTCCGCCTCCGACGACCGCGCCGCGATCATCGCGCAAGCCTGGGCCCATGAGCAGAGCGAGACCCAGCAAGTGGCCTCTGGAGTCGCGGCGGAGGGCAGCGCGGCCGAGCTCGACCCGAACGGAGCACTCGAGTCCGTACAGGACGCTCCCCTCGTCCCTTCGCGCTCGAAAGGTGGAGAGGGACTCGAGGCGAGCTCTGCAGTGGACCTTTTCGTCCCCACCGTCGACTGAGCCCGGAGCCCTTGGCCCGCAAGATCTTGCTCTGTGCGAAGGGGTGCTGTCCTCGCCAATCGACGTTAGGATAAGGCGTTTCTCGCGTGACATCTTGCACGCTGAGGCATAAGAAGCCCTGCCTCAGCGATGGCAGGTGAGCTACCGCCTGTAGGGACGGTCGCTCACGTCCGTCGGGAGAGAAATCCCCTTCGGTTGGAGAAGTATTGATGGGCGCCAGCTCGAAATCTTTTGTCGGCACGTCGATCAGGTTCTTGCTCGAGAACTCGATGTTCCTGATCTTCGGCGCCCTCGCCGGGCTTCTGTGGGCGAACTTCGACGCCGCGTCGTACCACAACATCACCCACCACATTCACTTCGCGGTCAATGACGTCTTCATGGCGTTCTTCTTTCTGATCGCGGGCAAGGAAATCCGAGAGGCCATGCTGCCTGGCGGTGCCTTGTCCTCCGGCAAGACCGCGGCGCTGCCGCTCCTGGCGACCTCCGGTGGAATGGCTGGACCAGCCGTGATCTACCTCATCGGCTGCGCGGTGCTCAACACCCCAGAGCTGCACCGCGGCTGGGCCATCCCGACGGCTACGGATATTGCTTTCTCCTATCTTGTCGCTCGCCTCATCTTTCCGCGTGTCGGCGGCAAGACTCACCCCGCGATCGTCTTCCTCCTCTTGCTCGCCATCGCCGACGACGCGGGCGGCCTCATCATCCTGGCCATCTTCTACCCCACCGGCGAGATGAACCTCCTCTATCTGCTCGGTGGTATCGTGGCCTCAATAGGGATCGCGCAGGTCTTCTGGCGAGTCCTGAAGTGGACCTCGTTCTGGCCCTATCTGCTCGTCCCCGGCGTGATCTCGTGGTTCGCCTTCCACTCCGGCGGGATTCACCCGGCTCTGGCGTTGGTGCCGCTGGCCTGGTGCCTGCCGCACACCCATTCGGATGTCGGCCTGTGGGAGGTGGGCGAATCCAATGGCGCAGACACCCTCAATCAAATGGAACATTGGTGGAAGACCCCTGTGGAGATCATCCTGGGTTTCTTCGGGTTCGTGAACGCTGGAGTGGAGCTCTCGGCGCTCGGGGCTGGCACTGCGTTGGTCGCCTGCGGATTGCTCTTCGGCAAGCCCATCGGCATCGTCTTCATGACCAAGGTCGGGCAGTTCTTGGGCCTCAGTCTCCCCGTTGGCATGAATGGCAAGGATCTGGTCGTCGTCGGACTGACAGCCGGCATCGGTTTCACCGTCGCGCTCTTTGTTTCCGTGGTTGCTTTCCCGGCTGGCGAGCTGCAAGACAGTGTCAAGATGGGCGCCCTGTTCAGCTTCGGAGTCGCGCCGATCGCGCTGATCCTAGCAAGGGTTCTGGGGGTGGGCAAGAAGCCCGAAATCCCTGCTGAAGAACCGAGTGCGTAGGTCCGATTCGTCTTTAGGGAGCCTGCTTTGCGAGTCCCTCAATGCGCTCGTCCCGATGGTGATGGTTTTCTGCCGAACAGCGGGCTGTTCGGCACAGAGGTGGCTCGAAGAGCGCCACCTCGCGATCGCCTGCGGGTTCGGGTGGGACGGGCCAGCACGCTCCTGGCCGCGCTCCTCCTGTTTTCGGCCTTGAGCGCCTGCGACGACGAGACCGACAAAGGAATGTCCGCTCCCATCATCGGTGCCCTTGAGAATGGAGCGGTCTGGCCTGGCGCCCCCATCGTGATCAGCGGCAATTTCCTCACCGACGCTCCAGACACCTTGCGGGTCTCGCTCGCCGGGAAGCCCTTACCAATTCGAGCGGTCACTCCTGGCAATCTCATCGCTGAGCTCCCGCTCGACGCCACGACCAACGTCCTCGCGGTTGCCAGGCCCAACAGCGGCGCTGGCAAGGTCGAGCTGAACCTCGAGGTCCGCGCGGCGGCTGAGGCTCCCTACATCGTCGAGGTGGAGCCCAACGACGAGCCAGTGGACGCCCAGTACATCTCTGTGTTTTCGGGGTCCGCCAGCGTCGTGGCGCAGGCCGACGCCTCGGCGACCAACGTCGACATCGACACCTTCGCCCTCGAAGTGCCCGAGCAACAGAACCCCGACGACCGTCTCGTCCTCACGATCGACCAGACCAGCCATGGCTCCCGCATCCCCATGACCGTCAAGGTCGCCCCCGAGGGCGGCGCGGCCATTGGACAGGCCTCCACAGCAGGCGGACAAGATTTATCGCTATGGGTCGCGCTGCCCTACGTGCGCCAATCCTACGTCGTCACCATCGAGTCCAGTTCGAGCGAAGGCGAGGCGCGCTATGACCTCGAGGCCGCCATCGTCTGGACGGATTTGAAGCCGACAAGGCCCGTGCTCTTCACGGTCTCGGGGACGCCAACGGGTCTGCCCATCGCCATCGATGGGGTCTCGCAAGAAGGCTGCGACGAGCCCAGCCTGATCGACGCCGACGGTGACGGTCACCAGGACATCGCTTGCGGAGAGCTGCTCTATGGGCAGGGAGACGGCACCTTCCTGAGCGCCGTGATCGCCCAGAAACCCGCCGCAGAGCTGCGCGGCGTCCGTTCTCGTTGGTCCGACTTCGACGGCGACGGTCGCCTCGATGTCTTCGTCGTCGGACCTGGCCCCCGCACGCACCGGCTCCTGCTGCAGAAGGGGGATGGCTTCACCGAGCGAACGTTGCAAGCTGGGCTCGCGTCTGTGACGGGGCTGGACCTGCTCGACGCCCACGCCAGCGACATCGACCGCGACGGAGACCCCGATCTCATCGTCGTCCCAAAGCGCCAGCGGCCGCTGGTCTTTCGCAACGACGGCGGGGCCTTCGAACCTTGGGAGCCTTGGGTCGAGAGCCCCTTTGGCGTCGGCGAGGAGACCGTGGCGAGCATCGTCTTCGACGGCGACGGGGACGGCGACGAAGACTGGCTCACCCTCTACCGCGACGACCTCGACACGCTCACCGTCCCTCACCGCATCACCAACGTGGACGGCGTCTTCAAAGCCGTCGCCGTCAGCGGCGCCGATCCGATGAGCTTCAAAGGTGCAGTCAAGTTCCTGGTTCCCGTTCTGCTTAACAACGACAACAACATCGACCTCCTCATCGGCGACGACATTGGCGGGCTCTCCGTTCGTCTCGGCAGTGGAGGCCTCGGCACTGGCGCTTTCCCGACCGCCCAGAACCTCGGCCCGCTCTTGGGTGCGCGCTACTTGAGCGTCTTCGACCTCAACATGGACGGGGCGCTCGACGTCTTCTCGACTGGCACCATCGGCAGCCGACTGTGGCTCAACGCGGCGCGCAAACCGACCGAGTGGAGGATCCCATCGGGATTGCCCAGAGGGTTGGGACTTGCGCCGATTGCGCTCGTCCTCGACGATGGCTCGCCGACCTTGATTTGGCGCGGACAGCGCTTCAAGGCCACCGCCTCCCCTGCCGACGCCCTAGTGGTCCGCGCGAAAAGTGGGGCGCTGCCCGCCATTGGAGCTCGCATCGAGCTCGAGAGCGGCTCACGCCATGAGCATCGCATCGTCGGACTGAGCGGCGTTGGCCAGTCGGGGCTCTCCTTCGACGAGGTCTTCTACTTCCCAGGCGAAGCCTTAGTGACCACCGCCGACATCACCGTCACCTTCCCCAGCGGGCGACAGGTGCAGAAGACGGTGACCGACCTCGATGGCGTGCAAGAGCTCACCGACCTCTAGCGTCCCCTAGCTCGAATGCGACGCGATGAGCTCCGCGATGCCGGCGTTGATGTCCGCGGCGCGCTGTCGGATGCAGCCGTGGCCTGCGTCGTCGAGCACCATCATGCGGGCACCAGGGATCCGTGAGGCCAGGAAGTCCGAACCGCTGGGCTTCACCAGAAGGTCCAACTCCGGCTTGACGACCAGCGTGGGGAGACCGGCCAGCTGCGAGAGTCGTGACTTGGTGTCGTGGTGCAGGACCGCCCACAGCTGGGCGAGCCGGGTCTTGACGGGCACTTGATCGGCGAAGTCAGAGGACAGGACGCGAAAGACCTCGCCGCGGTGGTGCTTGAGGTAGGGCTCTGGAAAGAGCAACTCGGAGAGGGAGTCGATGGCGGTCGCGTTGCGCTTCCCGTCGCAGCAGGCGCCCCTTCCCATCAGGTATTTGGGGGTGAGTCCGGCGAGGTTGACCCGGGCAAAGAGCTTCAGGCCCTGGCTGGAGGGAAACACTTTGTCCATGCCGCCGGCGTGGGTCGCGATGAGGGTTAGGGTGCTGACCCGCTCGCGGTGTCGCAGCGCCAGCTCCTGCGCGATCATGCCGCCCATGGACACGCCGACGACGTGCGCGTTGGGCCAACCCACGTGGTCCATGACCGAGAGGCTGTCGGCCACGAGGTCTTGCATGCTGAGCTTGCGACGGCGGGTCGCCCCGCTCTCACCGACTCCGGCATGATCGAACCAGATGACCTGGTGCTTCTCACTGAGGCCGTCGATCTGGTAGCGCCAAGCGTGGCCCGGCATATTGAAGCCCATGATCAGCAGGACCCGAGGTCCCTGCTCACCGAGGCGACGGTAGGCGATGCGATGGCCCGTCGCGCTCTCGGCGAGCCGGACCTCGCCCTCGGACAATTCGGCGGTCGAGCGGGGAAGTGGGTCTCGAGTCTTCAAAGGCAGCAACCTCCGCCGCAGGTCCCAGGGCTCTCGGCCTCGGGCACTTCGGCTCCGGGGGAGCAGGCGCCCGCGTAGTTACAGGCGACCACTTTGATGTAGTCGACGGTGAAGACGCACATGTTGTTGCACATGTCGACGTCGTTGCAGAGGTCGGCGACCGAGGTGGCAGTCCCCATCACGAAGGTCTGCACTGGGTTCGCCGAACACTTCCAACGCACGAGGTAGTACGCTGCGTCGGGCACGGTTGTCCAGTCGATGCCCCAGGCCATGCACGCGCCACAGGTCGAGCAGCCCGAGACAGTCGGATCGGCCGGCGGGTCGCAGCCGTCGGGAATGCTGTTGTTGTTGGTGTCGATGAGGTCGTCCCAGCCCTGGCAAAGGTCGACGCTGTCGCAGAACGTGTCGTGGTCGCTGTCGTCTAGGGTGTCCAAGGGGCAGGGGTCGCAGGCGTCTGGAACCCCGTCGCTGTCGGTGTCGATGCGGTCGTCACCGGCGCAGACGTCGGCGCTGTCGCAGACCGTGTCTCCGTCGCTGTCGTCGGGGTTGTCCAACGGACACGGGTCGCAGAAGTCCGCCACTGTGTCGCCGTCGCCGTCGACCGCGTCGTCGCCGCCGGGGCAGGCGTCGACACCGTCGCAGACTGTGTCGTTGTCGGTGTCGTTGGGGTTGTCTGCGGGGCAGGCGTCGCAGCCGTCGGCGAACAAGTCTCCGTCGGTGTCGACGCGGTCATCGCTGCCTGGGCATTGGTCCGCGCTGTCGCAGATGGTGTCGGCGTCGCTGTCGTCCGGGTTGTCCGCGGGGCACGGGTCGCAGTGGTCGGCGACGCTGTCGCCGTCGGTGTCGACGGCGTCGTCGCCGCCTGGGCATTGGTCGTCGCTGTCGCAGACGTCGTCGCCATCGGAGTCGTTGGGGTCATCGAGGGGGCAGACGTCGCAGTGGTCTGCGGTGCCGTCCCCATCGGTGTCGACGCGGTCGTCGCCACCAGCGCAGACGTCGAGCGACTCGCAGATGGTGTCGGCGTCGCTGTCGTCGGGGTTGTCGAAGGGACACGGGTCGCAGTAATCGGCGACGCCATCGCCGTCGTTGTCTTGGGAGTCGGCGTGTCCGGCGCACCGGTCGCAGTCGTCGGGGACGTCGTCCTTGTCGGTGTCGAGGAGGTCGTCGCCGTCCGGGCACTGGTCGGCGCTGTTGCAGATGCCGTCGTGGTCGTCGTCGTCGGGGTTATCGGCGGGGCAGAGGTCACAGCCGTCGGGGACGCCGTCGCCGTCGAGGTCGACGCTGTCTGGGTGGCCTTCGCAGAGGTCGTCGCTGTCGCAGACCCCGTCTTTATCTCTGTCGCTGCAGGGGCCTTCGACGGTCTTTGTCGTGGCATCGTCCGAACACGAGAGCCCGACGCTCGCCAAACCCAATGCCCAAATCACGACCAGCACCCGCGCCCATGCGACCTTCGCCATCGTCGACTCCCTGGTTCCCCGCGACACCCAACCTCGTGAAGGTATCGGCAGGGCGACGAGGGGTCAAATCGGTTTCAGGGGAACGCAAGGGCAAGGGGGTGGGGTCGGTTTCGCGGATCATCCACGTGCATGGGTCTGTCGCGCAAAATCCGTGCGTTGGGGCATGTCCTGCACGAGTTGACCTGCTCGAGTTGACAGAGCACCACAGAATCGACCAGAGTCCAGCGATTCGAATCTCCGCTGTTTGGCCTCTACTGTCTCGAAGCGAGCCAGTTGTGTTAGGTGTGAGCAACGCCGGTCTTGCGTGATTGGGCCGTCGAGGCACCAGGTTCAAAGTCACCTCTCGTCGTGCATCAGTTCGTCGGCAGTCAGATGACCGGTGTGATCTTCATGCCCGCGGGTGAAGATCCCCCTCCAGTTGATGGTCGGCAGTATGTCGCCAGTGATGTCTCGCAGTGGCTTCGGGACATCGGTCTTCTGGGTGGCGAGAGAGACCACGATCAGGGTCACGATCGAGGCCAACAGCCCCAGTGGGGAAGCGATATAGAGTGCGTCCCACATGGCCCAGTCGAAGTGGAGCCCTGAGATGCCGGGGGCGACGTCGACATTGGCTGCCATGGTGTCCGGGAGAAAGTAGAAGTAGCTGGCGATCCAGGCCGTGAAGCCGGCGAAGAACGACGAGATCGCACCAATCTGGTTCGCCTTCTTCCAAAAGAAGGCCGCGGCGTAGGGGGCAAACAGTCCGACCAACAATATCGACCAGGCGATCACCATCAGGTTGTAGATGGTCTGAAAATACATCGCCAAGACCAGCGCGGCACACGTCACGATCGGAACGAAGAGGCGGGTGATCTTGAGGGATTGCGCTTCGGATATGTCTTTCTTGACGTACTTGGACCCGTTGTTGCCGATGACCGAGGCGGTCGCTAGGATCGCGCTGTCCGAAGAGCTCATCAGCGCCGAAACCAGAGCCGAGACGAAGATGACCGTCAGGATCGGTGGCAAGTAGTCGACGGCGGTGAAGATCAGGATCTTGTTCATCGCGTCTTCGAGCCCCAAGTCGGGATTGATATGGAAGTAGATCATGCCGATCATCACCGGCAGCATACCGACGGTAATGTAGAGCAGGGCCGCCCAGTAGCTCGAGTAGGAAGCGACTTTCTCGCTCTTTGCCGAGAGCATACGTTGCATCAGATCCTGAGCCGGGATGCTCCCCAGACCGATGGCCGAGATAGCGCCGAACCAGTAGAGCCAACCCTTGAGCCCCGTGTAGTAGAAGAAGCCAGCATTCTCCATCTCTGGA
>PFUG01000150.1:20760-20902 GCA_002789955.1 Deltaproteobacteria bacterium CG_4_9_14_3_um_filter_63_12
ACATGATCACCAGACCGATGACGATGATGACCATCTGCACCACGTCGGTCAGGGTGACGGCCCACATCCCGCCGAGATAGGTGTAGACAATCAGGATCAGGGTCGCGACGACGATCCCAACCCAGAGCGGGATGCCAGCGAA
>PFUG01000150.1:20928-22088 GCA_002789955.1 Deltaproteobacteria bacterium CG_4_9_14_3_um_filter_63_12
CCAACTGGGCACCGACCCAACCGATCTCTGCGACCGAGATGGTTGCGGTGGAGAGCATCCCCATCCCCCTCCCGTAGCGGATATCGAAGATGTCGGCCAGGGTCATAAAACGACCGCGGCGCATGATGCGAGCGAAGAAGAAGCCGGCGATCATCAAGCAGACGGCTGCCCCCCAGGGATCGAAAAGCACCCCCTGGTTGCCGAACAAATAGGCGTTGCCAGCGCCGCCCATGCAGGTCCCGGAACCGAACCAGGTCGCAAACAGGGTACCCGAACAGAAGAAGACCCCGAGGCGGCGCCCCGCGACGAGGAAGTCCGTGTTACTTTCGATACGTTTTGAGGCCAGGTAGCCGATATAGAGCATCGCGGCCAGGTAGATCACCACGCCGATCAAGACCCAGTTGGAATACTCGTATGTGCTGTCCATCGGTCTTCCTTTTCTTCGTAACACAAACCCAATCACGAAAGGCCATCAGCCTCTGGACTTAGGAGTCGCCAGGAAACAACCTGCCCATTTGAGCATCGCCAGAGGCGTGATGGCAACGTCGGTCTGCTTCGACGATGCTGGGCATCGCCTGCATCGGCCTCCTTGCCCTCCCACCTCTGACTTCGCCAGGCTGGTTGGCTGTTCAGGGTGCATTTGCCGCCGTCGCCGGAGTCGCCGCTGTTGCAGGCGCAGGCATTGCTGCCGACGATGTTGGTGCAGATGGCGAGGAGAGACCTTGATTTCATCTGCAAACCTAAACTTCCAAACTCCAACGGGCGCGCTGGTTCATGCTGGCCTGAGGTGGAGTAAACTTCCGTTGGGAACCACACCTTTCCCTGATTCCTTCGGTCTTGTCCAGAGCAAACTACCTGCCGCTCTCGACCTAGGGTTACGCTGTCGCCACGACCGCCCCACTGGCGCCCCAGGTCGGCCAGCCCTGTGCCACAACAGTCGATGACCAAGTGCCCGAGCTGAGCTCGACACAGGTGGTCGCGCCGCCGTGCCGCACGAAGGCGGGGCCGGAAACCGGACGCTGCCGCGAGATCCCCAGATATTGAGGGTAAGTACTTTGGCTCCAAGATTGAGTCCCTCGTAAAAACCTCAAGGCCTGCCCGCCTTCGTTACAAATTCCATCATTATGTAGTCATAGGATCGACATCAATGAAATGATATG